>NZ_JACAEU010000209.1:0-23738 GCF_013388695.1 Fischerella sp. | reverse complement strand
GTGGTTGGTGGTTAGTGGTTAGTGGTTAGTGGTTAGTGGTTAGTGGTTAGTGGTTAGTGGTGATTTCATTCTTCCTCACTTCCCCCACTCTCCCACTCTCCCACTCTCCCACTCCCAATTTTTTTGAAAAAAAGCTTGGAGATTTCAAAACCTTGTGCTACTATAATTAGTCGTGGGTCGCACGGGTCGGTGTCCGAGTGGTTAATGGAGACGGACTGTAAATCCGTTGGCTAGCGCCTACGCTGGTTCGAATCCAGCCCGGCCCACCTCAAAACAAAACTTTTCTATTTTGCCCGTGTAGCTCAGTGGTAGAGCACACCCTTGGTAAGGGTGAGGTCACGAGTTCAATCCTCGTCACGGGCTTTTAAATTTAAAAAATAAAAATGCTCAAAATCCCTTAATTCCAAGGCTTTTGAACATTTTTATAATTACAGATGTAGATAGTAATTCTTCTAAGTATTGCGAAATTTTGTAAACTATACTTTCAAACGATAGGCAAGTGCAACCCACTCATCTAATCTTTCACAATCAACAAACTCAAATCCTGCCTCTTGCAAAGCTGTGTCCACATTGTCTTTGCTATCGGTAGTGAAACCAGATGTAATTAGTAGTCCCGCGTGGGCATCAGTCTGACGCAGTGCCTGCTGGAAGTCATTGGCGAGGGCAATGTGTATCCGTGCCAGGATATTGGCGACGATGAGATCAAAGCTGTCTGTAGCCTCAATTTTTGGCACATTGTCAATAGTGTTTCCACCCATCCAATGTCCTAGATCGCTTCCACATCCCAGGCTTCCCTTCATTACCCTTACCTGCTGTTCTACCCCATTACGATGCACAGCGTCTTGAGTAGCTTGCACGGCAACACTGTCATTGTCTAAGGCTAAAACGTTTGCCCCCAGCTTTGCCATTGCTACACTTAGAATACCTGAACCCGATCCAAGGTCGAGGGCATTCATAGTCGGGACGGCGTGTCGTTCAAGCAGTTTGAGGCAGACAATTGTCGCTGGGTGTAAACCACTACCGAAAGAGAAAGTTTTCTTCAGTCTCAAGGTTATTTGGTCTGGCACTTCAGATTGATCCGGGGCATCAGAAGTAAGCACAACAAACCGTTTCCCAATCCGATGCACGAGGGGGTTGAGTAAATCTGCGTCTGTGGGTTTCTCGTTAACCGCTGTTATCTGCACCTCAGTCGTTATTCCTGCACGGTACAAGGGCGAAAGCAGATTCACAATTTTTTCTACACGCGCCCTTGAATGAACATCAGAGAGTAGATATAAGCGAATCGTAAATGTCCAGTGGGGTGGTTCTACATCCCGTTCGTTTGGTTCAGCATATTCTGTTATGTGAACATCACTAATATCGATGGTCTCAGCAAGCAGCGTACAGACCCAATCAACTGCTTCGTGCGTTGTATTGAGGCTCAATTCCATCCACGGCATACTTTTCTTCCTCTGGTGTAGCTGCATTGCTGTAGAACAAATACTGACCGCGCGTGAAATTCACTGGCGGCAGACAACTTTTTCATCGTAACGTATGCTTGGAGCGACTGTTTCGTCGTTACAATTTTCAAAAAGTCGCGTTACGTGTGCCAAGGTCTGTTGCTAGGGTGTTGAGTGGACAGCACCACTTTTGAATTTTTCTCACCGTCGTAAGCCAATGCTCGCAGGTTTTCCCCTGACACAGGCGATCGCATTAAATTTTAGATTGCGCGCCTTATTAGTGTGATTTAACGAAACTAATAATAATGGTTAGCCATATTAGAGCAGGTCGATATGTAGAGCAACCTGGTCGATAGCATTTTTACACAAGCGATCGCACTTAACCAAAAGCACACACAAGAGCGATCAGTTTGTGAGTTATCTTCCTGATGGTGATTTCATCTGAATAACTACTAAATAAATATGGTAATGCAAGTGAGAAATATTAACCGTAGATTACTGAGAATAAAGTATACAGACTAATACCACTCGTAAATATATCTGAGAGCGACAATAGTGGTATGAGAAGTTTAATCTAGGCAGGCATGGGGCAATGGTACGCTTAAAACTTTGGCAATGGATCGTCTTAGCAATCCCGATCGCTTTTATCATCACTTTCTTACTGGTTGCAGCAGGATTGCAGATCCATGAGTGGGGTTTGAATTGGATCTGGGGTGTGTTCATTCTCTTATTTGCGGGCTGGCGTTGGTTACTGGTCAAATGGACTCAACCTGTCGTAACACGGGTAGAAACTGTAGTAGCAGAGGTCAGCAAAGAACTGGAATCTGCAGCAGGTGAGACAACGCCAAAAGAGGTAACTGATGTAACCAAACAAGCCGAAGCTGTACTGCAAGAAATCCTGGAAGCATCAAGGAGCGATCGCCCAATTTGGGAAGACTGGCAAACCTTTTGGCTGCGATGCCAGGATCTTGTTGTTGCCGTTGCCCAAATCTACCATCCGGAAGTAAAATACCCTCTGCTAAATATTTACGTTCCCCAAGCTTATGCACTGATTCGTGGGACTGTAAATGACCTGGATCTGTGGATGCAGAAGCTATCCCCTGCCCTCAATCAGGTTACAGTTGGGCAAGCATACGAGGCATACGAAATTTACCAGAGACTGGAACCATCGGCCCGTAAATTCATGCAAGCCTGGAACTTGGCGCAGTGGCTCCTCAACCCAGTGGCAGCAGTGGCAAACTTAGCCAGTCAGCGTTACAGCAACCAAGCTAACCAGCAACTGCTAGTAAATTTGAGTCAACTGCTTCGAGAAGCGGCCCTCAGAAATTTGTGTCGGCAAGCGATCGCTCTCTACGCAGGCATGACTCTACCAGTAGCAGAATCTGCCGTTACCACACCAAAATTACCCGAGACTAAAACCCAAACCCTCCGAGAAATTCTGACGCAAGCACAACCAGCTGCGGTAGTTGAGCAAAAACCCATCAATATTCTATTAGCGGGACGAACTGGAGCCGGAAAAAGCAGCTTGATTAACACGGTGTTTCAGGCAGAACTCGCCGCAGTTGATGTATTACCTAGTACCGATCAAATTCAGAGTTATTACTGGCAAACTCCAGATGAAGAAACACTCACACTTTGGGATACGCCTGGTTACGAACAAGTGAACCGTGCAGATTTACGCGAACTTGTGCTTGATTATGCCACTAACGCAGATTTGCTGCTGTTAGTCACTCCTACCCTCGATCCAGCGCTGCAAATGGATGTGGATTTTCTCCAAGATATGCAGGCGGAAGTTGCAGACTTGCCTGTAATTACGGTCGTTACTCAAGTGGATCGCCTGCGTCCTATGCGCGAATGGGAGCCGCCTTACGATTGGGAATGGGGCGATCGCCCCAAGGAAATTGCGATTCGGGAAGCAACCAATTTTCGCGCTCAGCTTTTGGGTGACTTCAGTAGTTTAGTTCTGCCTGTTGTGACGGGTGACGTGAAAACAGGTCGAGTTGCTTGGAACATGGACGCGCTATCATTGGCGCTGATAGATGCGATCGCACCTGCTAAACAGCTACGTCTTGCCCGCTTTTTGCGTAACTTGGAAGCCCGCACCGTCGCAGCTGCCAAAATCATCGACCACTACACCTTCCAGATGGCAACTACACAAGGAGTGACTGCACTGCTCAAAAGTCCCGTCCTCCAGTTTATTTCCACACTTTCCACCGGATCGCCCACCCTGGCAAATCTGCTGGCAGAGAAAATACCAGCCGAACAGCTGCCGATTGTGATTGGCAAGCTTCAGATGGCATATGAGCTATTTTCACTTTTGAATACAGACGGTTCGCTCAACTTTGACTTGTTATCTTTGTGGCCGCTATTACTAGAAAACCCTGCTGCAAGCGATCGCAACGCTTGGGCATTTGGTCACGCCCTAGTGGAGTACTGGACTAAGAACCTGACGGTTGAACAACTACGAGATCGGTTTAATTACTATCTCAGGCAATAGTTAGCAAAAAAGTTCTACCCAGTTTTCAAGCGTAGCTATCTATATGTTTGGTTGGTCTGAGACGATGCTGGTAAGCTAGGCGGATTACTTTGATTCCTTAATTTTTCTAATCCCTAAGCTCTAATCCCCAAACCCTGCAACCAACTTCGTCTAAATTAATGAATAGACTGCAAAAACCGGAGGCTGGAATGATAGAGGCATCACAACATCAAAAAGTGGTAGTTGTTGGTGCAGGTTGGGCTGGATTAGGTGCAACCTACCACTTGGCAAAACAAGGTTACGATGTGACACTCCTGGAAGCAGGTTCCTACCCCGGTGGACTGGTAGCAGGTTGGAGAACTTCAGGAGGACGTTCAGTAGAAGCGGGTATTCATGGCTTCTGGTATCCTTACAGAAATATTTTTGCTCTCATCAATGAACTAGAAATTAATCCCTTCACCAGTTGGGCTCGTTCCTCACAATATTCTCCCGCAGGTTTAGAAGTTGAGTCACCCATTTTTCAAGACTTACCCAGACTTCCCACACCTCTAGGAACTTTTCTCTATACTCACTTTCAGCGTCTACCATTAATTGATCGGCTGAGTGCCTTGCCTTTACTTTACGCCGTGATTGATTTTGATAATTCCGATGCAGCCTGGCGGCGTTATGACTTTGTAACAGCCCGAGAATTGTTTAAAGATTTCGGGGTTTCGGCGCGACTTTACAGCGAAGCTTTTGAACCAATGTTATTGGTAGGTTTGTTTGCCCCTGGCGAACAATGTTCCGCCGCAGCGACTTTAGGGATGCTTTACTTTTTTATTTTGGCCCATCAACCTGATTTTGATGTAGTTTGGTGTCGCGGCACTGTTGGGGAAAAAATCTTTCGCCCTTGGGTAGAACGCATCGAAAAAGCAGGAGGAAAGTTACTAGCCAATAAACGAGTGACCGACTTAATTATTGATAGCAATAATCGGGCAACGGGTGTAGTTTGTGGTAATGAAGTGTTTGATGCTGATGCGGTAATTTTTGCTGTTGGCATCACTGGCATGAAAAAGATTGTCTCAAATAGCCATAGTTTGCAAAGTCGTGAAGAATTTCGTAATCTATCTAATTTAGGGGCAATTGATGTTTTAGCAACTCGCCTGTGGTTTGACCGTAAAATTAATATTCCTCGTCCTTCCAATGCTTGCTTTGGCTTTGATGCAAATACAGGTTGGACTTTTTTTGATTTGAACGCATTACATGATGAATATCAGCATGAATTAGGAACAGTTGTGGAAGTTGATTTTTATCATGCCAATCAATTTATGGCTTTAGAAGACAAGGAAATTGTGACGATAGTGCAGCGTTATTTAGCAACTTGCATTCCGGAATTTCGAGAAGCAAAAGTAGTTGATAGCAGTGTAATTCGTTTACCGCAGGCAGTGACTCACTTTGCACCTGGTAGCTATCGCTATATGTTACCAGTAAAAACTAGTTTTAAGAATGTATTTATGAGTGGTGATTGGATAATTAATCGTCACGGTTCTTGGTCGCAGGAAAAAGCTTATGTTACAGGTTTGGAAGCGGCAAATCAGGTAATTTATTACTTGGGAGAAGGTATGCCAGCGAAGATTTTACCTGTTGAAGCTGATGAACCCCATATTCAACTGGCAAGAACAGTTAATAGAACAATAAGTTATGTGAGTAAGTCTGTTTTGCCAGATTTTTGGTTGCCATAATATCGCCTCTTGGAGGAATGGGGTGTTTGGCACACCCCCGAATTTTACGATCGAACTAGATGCAATAATTCCCCAGCACGAGAAGAAACTGCAACCGGGAGATTGTCAAAATCATTACTTGTAATGATTTCGCATTGCTTTAGTAATTTGCTTCCATTTTTGTTTGGAATTGCTCCAACCCAAGCTATCTAAATTCATTTGTGTTCCTCAATGTGTGCTACTTGTTCTGCACAAGGCGCACAGAGGAATTCTAAGTTTCATTCCTAGACTAAGGAGGACTAAACAAGAACCTCTACGCCTTGTGTCTGTTGTGTTGGGATGTTCATACTTACCCGGACAGCAAGAAATTGAGTCATAGTTCGTCCTCCTTATGCCTTTCAAGGAAATATCAACACTTCCACATTAACCAATTCCGGAAGATTAGGTACTGTTATCTTGCTTTTTGTTTGACATTTAACCCATCAAGCCCCTGTTTGATCCAATTCAAACATTCATATTCTGATGTGAAGACTCTGGGCGCTGCGATATTATTCAATGAGTCTGGCGGATAATGGTCGTAAAAATATTTACCAGATTCACGATAGACAATGATTAAATTGTTACGGTAAACGTAGCGATATTTAAAACTATCACCTTGGCTGACAAACTCTAAATTTTTGTCAATGTGTTCCTTGGCAATATCAAGAACATTACTGATGCTACTGCCATACATCTGTGCTGGATTTTCTGCTTTGTGAAATCGGCTTTTACGTCCAATTTCTGACAACAATTTATACGAATAAATTTCGTAAGTATCTGCTTTGCCAAACACAAAGGGAATGATGAGATATCCTTTGTATGACAATGAGTTTTTGTAAAGTAGATGGCCCATCTCAACCTCCTGTGATGTCACTGCTTTTAAAAAATCTCCTCACTATTAACCACAAAAATCATTATCCCTCTTTTTGCGAATATCTCTCTTTTATAAATTTGCTAAGAGAAAAATCTTTGTACTGAGCCGAGAGAATATCTGAGAAGCATCAAATCCTTTTCAGAGTGCGATCGCTGTAACCTTGGGCAATGATTTTATTGTCTATACAAGGAGAGTATGATTGTGATTTTTTGGTAAAAATACTTGTCTATAGTGCTGTTATTTTAGATAATCTCTAAAAATCTTATCAATAAATATACTTACGCCAAGGAGTTTTTTCTGTGGCTTCCTTAAAAGCTTTGTCAGTAGCTTCCGCTAGTACAGCATTGATTGTTTTGGGAATTGGGGAAACAGCTAGGGCTGAGACTTACAGTCCTGCTCCTATATTTAAAGATGTTGATAGCTACAGTACAACAATCTCTGCAAATAATGACATAGCCGATATTTACTTTCCCAAACCATCGGGTATCAAAACTGGCAAACACTCCTTTCCCATTGCTTTGTTATTACAAGGTGCAAATGTAGATAAATCAAATTACTCAAATTTCGCCAGAACAGTAGCTAGCTATGGATTTGTGGTGGTTGTTCCCAATCACCAAAAAAACATTCCACAGGTCGGTACAGGACTTTTTGCTGACACCTCACAAATCGATGCTGTTTTGGCGCAAATGAAGGCAGAAAACGCAGATCCCGATTCACCTGTTGCTGGCATTGTCAATACACGAAAACTAGGCTTACTCGGTCACTCTCAGGGAGGTGCTGTGGGATTATCTGCGATCGCAAATCTTTGCCTACCTTTTTTATGTGAAGGTTCTTTTAACCGACCAAAAGAACTGGTAGCAGGAGCTTTTTTCGGAGCCAATCTTCGCGACCAAACTACTCAACAGTTTATCCCTATTAATAATTCCCGAATTCCTGTCGCTCTATTGCAAGGAACCCTTGATAGCATAGCTCTTCCGGAGAGAGCGCAGGCAACTTACGAGCAAATTCAAGACCCTCCTAAGACGTTGGTTAGCATTTTGGGTGCGAACCACTATGGCATTACGAATACAGACAATTCTACGGGTGCAAGACCAGATATTAACATACCTACCCTAGCTCAAAGTGTAGCAGTAGAAACCATCGCTCGCTGGACTGGTTTATTCTTGCGTGCTAGTATTTTAAATGACAAACTTGCTTTTAATTATGTATATTCTACAGGTGATACCCTCGATCCAAATGTGAATGCGATCGCTCAAACTAAGAAGAAAATTCCAGAAGCATCATGTAAATGGGGGTCGGTAGCTTTTGGTAGTGGCGGTAATATTTCGGGATGGGCGAAAAATAGGGAAATAAAAGATACAAACAAAGCTGACTTCGATATCAACCGTTTTTCAAAGCTAACAGGTTCTACCTGCTATCGGTGAGAATGCGGTATGGGAAAATCCAACCAGAGCAAAGAAAGCTTATTTTTGTTGTTCGCTTTGGGATGCGCTATAGATTGTCACAACTGCACCACAAGTTACTAAGACCAATGCAGATGGAACAAAAGGCATCCATCCACCTTGTATTAATAGATACAAGCTAACTCCGTACAAAACACACAGACTGCTGGCTAGGAGTAGGACAAGACGCAATCGCGATCGCAAACTCCAAGCCAGTACACCCCCAACCATAGACCAGCACCAGATCCACAAGACTTCACTCCACTTTGGCAAAGTCCATAAAAGTGGTCGCCGATCCAGTACCGCACTCAGGATCTGGCTGATCATGTGTGCTTGAACAACTACCCCTGGTATTTGCTCGTGAGGCCAGATGCGGGGGCTGTAGGGAGTAGACCAGTAGTCATGAAAAGTTTCGGCTGTAGTGCCAATCAGGACAATGCGATCGCGCACTAAATCGGGAGTAAGTTGATTGTTGAGAACTTGTTTGAGAGTAACTTGTTCGGCAACTTGATGAGAAGCACGCCAATTGAGCAGCACTTGATGACCAAGATTATCTATGCCATGATACCCGCCGCTGTTTTCTTCCAAGTTTCTAAAGACGACACTACCAAGCTGCCAGTTGTTTTCGGGAGTAAGTTTAGGTTTGATACCAGCACTTGCCAAGTAACGAGTTGCAATCCGAAAGCTAAAAGATTTATCAGTCTGGCAAGGAGACGCAGGAGCCATAGCTAATAGTTGGCGACGGATAATGTTATCGGGATCTAACACAACATCACTAAAGCCTTGGCGTGACAATGGAACTTCTGGAGGAGGTGGAACACCAGCGTTTGTGCTTTCCTCACTTGCTTTGCAAATAGCAATAAAGCGATCGCTATTTTGCATGGTCTTAGCTAAATCTGCATAGTCTGTCCCCACAGAATTTTCTCGATAGATATCTAAACCAATAACGCGGGGATTGAACTGTTCGATTTTTTTCACAACTTCAGCCAAGGTTCGGTCTGATAGCGAGGCCCCTGCTCTTTCTTTGGCTGGTTGGGCACGAACATCAGCTTCAGTAACCGTGACAATCAGAATGCGCCGATCCGCTACTTCATGAGGGCGCGATCGCATCAACCAATCAAATGCCATCAGTTCCCATGACTGCAACATCCCTAGCGATCGCATCGCCATTACCAAAAAGGTTACTACCACACTGGCTTTAAAAACGATGGGAAAAATACGCCGACTAGGTATGGTGGGAGTCAGGAACCTCTGTGGCCAAACTAGGGGGGCTGACGCTGGGTTCTGGCAAATCACTGGCAACCAGCTTGCACACGGAAACTCATTTTCTAAACCCTGCAATTTATCTTGTGCTTCCCGCACTGCTAAATAGAAAGATTGACCACTAGCAAATGCCTCCAGAAAGTGCATTAAAAATTCCTGGGCAACAAGATCGGGTACTGGTTCCCGCATCACAATCATTTGCGGAATGTGTAAAGAAGCTAACTGACAAGCCAATCCCAACCCATCGCAAGAGTTAAAAATTACTAAACTTAGACCGCGGGCGATCGCTGCTCTGAGAGCATTTTTTAACTGGGGAATCGTGAGGCTATCTGTTTGATTGATATGAATTCGCCCAGTTTCACCATCGTCATCAGTTGAACCATGCCCCGCAAAGAAGAGAATATCCCAGCCCTGTTTATCCCAAAGCCACCGATCTAACTCTCGTCGTTGTGGCTCGACCAAAAAAACCGTTTGCGCTCCTGGTAATTGCTCTAAAATTTTCTTATCTTTTTGTACATCAATTCCTGTACTATTACCTAGAATCGCTAAAATTCTGATCTGACGCTCAGGGTTTTTGCGTATAGATTTAACTTGCTCTACCTCTAGGATACATGAGCATATCACAGCCTTTTGGTAATCTTCAAAAAAATCCCACAAATGCCAAGGAAGCCTTCTAACTTGGTTATCTTCTGTGGCCAGAATCACCCGAATTTCATCACTAGGGTCTAACTTTGTACGTAATTTTTGCTCGATGTTGCGAAATGGTTCCGACTTGAGCCAGGCATTGATGTTTGTATGTAGATCATCGCATAATTTCCAAAAATCTACAGAAGAGACGTTAGTTACATCATCTTCCTCTATTTCGATGTCTTGGTCTTCTATATCTATGTGCTTTCGCCAACCCAAACTAGGATCTAAAGACTCATAAAGCAACTGATAGAGTAACTGCCATCGTCTGTAGAGTTGCCAAAGTTCTGGTGCAGTTGGCAAGCTACCCGAAAATTGGGCGATGGGATTGTTTTCTTCCGAGAGTATAGCAGTAACGGAGGAAAAGCCCTGCTTTAAGTTGCCCTTTCCTAGATTTAGTATGACTAATTTACTCATGGCTACCAGCCAGCAAGCTTCTCCAGCACAAAATCTTCTTTAATACTGATATCACCAAGGGCTATCTGAATACTAAAATTTTTTCCTGGAGGAGATTTAAATTTTTTCAGTTGAATAAAGTGATCGTGACATCTTGATTCTACTTCTTGAAGAATGTTTCCTGCTCCCGAGACCAAAATTAATTTGAGATGGGGTGGTAGGTAAACTTCTTCGTTTGCGGGATGCAGTTGCACGCGGATACTGAATTTTTCATCCCATTCTGAAGTCAAACCAATTAGCAGCACAACCGCAGTACCCCCCAGTTGCATACCCAAATCAATTAATTTGGCTCCTTTTACACGAACCTCATTCAAGGCAGTCTGATTTCGGAATTGAACTGCTAGAGTTTTCTGTTGGGAACTAAAGAATGCATCACAAGACTGCCAGCCAGCCTCAAAAATATTGTCAAACCATTGGCTCAAATTGTTCACTAAAGAGCGATCGCCTTCAACCTGATTCGTCTTTTGGTTGACAAGCCGTCTTTGGTAAAGATGCTGCCTACTTTCATCCGATGCCAGTAGTGCTGCCCATTCCTCAAAACTCATCTCCGTAGGTAAATCAACAGTCCACTCACCTAGTTGATCTAGTAATTTCTCTACTTCTACACTTGACAAAGTTGGTAAAGATTCAACCTCTAGTTGCTTTGGGGAAAATACTTCCCGTGCTACCCACATCACATTTAAGTCTGTAATTAACTCCTCTTGATCCAGCGAGTAAGTTCTATCCATCGGATCATATTTAGCTTCTTTGCGGATCTGCTGATGGGTAGCATACCCCCACACTCCCAACCAGCGATCGTCCAAGTTTAACTGCACAGCCAAATAATAGTTAGCTGCCCAGTTAGGAATATCGACCCATTCTTGGGGAATCCGAAACTCTGTGAAATTACTTTTCTCACTGGGAATTAGCACTAGTCGAGTTTCACCTAGAGTGATAGCAGTGCCATTCACAACTTCCCAGAAACTAGGAAGCTGATTATAATCAGGCCAAACCTGCAAATTATCTCCTAGTTCTGGATCTTCTTTTAGCCAAGTCAAAAAAGAATTCAAACACAAACAATTCAGGTAAGCATTCCAACGAGTTGCTGTGTGAGAGTAAAGTTTTTGAGCAGTTAATTGCCATGCCTTTTTCTGTTCTTGTATTGATAACTCTAACCATAATTTTTCCGGATAGAGAATCGTCAACTCATCTAATTCCAATGTCATATTATTTCATCCTTGCTGAGTTAAATAAAATTTGCTTCTTAACCAATCATGGACAAAAATAGCTATTTTCGTAATTCCTATATCTAGAGAGTCGGTGGCTAGATTCATACTTATTTCCAACTCTTGTTTAAAAGGAATTATCAAATCTTGTTTAATTTCTGCCAAGTTATTAGATGTTTCAGAAAAAGCTAGCTTAATCTGCTCTTCATTCAGTTGAAGCAACTGATTGATTTGATGATAAAGAATTAGCACCTTGTTTTTGTTTTGGCATTGCCCGGCAATTTCATCTAAAATTAAATAGAATAACTTTTGACAATGAGATTGCAAATATTCAGTCATCGCATCTTTAATGCTTTGAATATCTTTATCGTCATTAAAATAAACATCTGGATTAGTTTGATTCCATTCATTAGCTAAGTCTCTTAACAAGCTTCTGCTATATTTAGCTAACTGACGAGCTACTTGATACTGTTTTTGCAATTCTGGATACTTATCTTTTAAAACTACTGCGATTTCAGCTTGAGTAAAGCTTAAACCTTGCCAGAGTTTTAACATTGTTTGACCTGCTTCTGGCATAGTTGCAAATAATTTTGAGACCAGCAGCTGCAATTGTTCCCATGTTTCTTCTTGGATGAGATTATCCCAAGGAGTAGGCATAGGATCGGAGATATTGTCATATGTTTCTAGAGGTAAAAAGCGTTTAGTGCGGTAATCGCGGGCAGCCTGAATGCAAATTGACAGCATTTGTTGAATTTTCTCACCCGAAGCTAGTGCTATTGGCAAATCCAATTTCTTAAGTCTCTGGTTGTAGCAAAAGGCAATTTGTTGCAAATGCTGTTGAGTAGGGGGTACTAAGCTACGGCTACCATAGCTGCGATCGGGTTGATAAATTTTATCTAAGCATTGCCAAGCTTGACAGTAAGAGTTAATTTGATTAAAACTGAAACCTTTTGATATCAGAGCTTCTTTCAATTCTTTAGCAGTTAAATCTTTCAGAAGACCATAATCAGAAAACTTTCCTCTCTTTGCTTCTATATCTTGCTGGTAAATTGTATTGCTTATCAACCGTATGATTGCAGTTTTTGCATAACCTTCTACATTGGTTTGCGGATGCTCAAAATTAAAACTTTTGAAGAGCTTGACCGGGGGATTAGCGACTGAATTGGCTATTTGAAAATATTCTTCTAGTGGGTATTTATGCCGGAGATATTTAAATCGTTGATAGGCTTTTTGAGAAGCCCACAAGCAAGCTTCTTGTAAGTAAGCAGACAAATGTTTCCCAGCTATTAAAGAAGACGCGGAGAGGGGAAGACGCGGTGACGCGGAGAGAGAAAAATTCCCCGCATCGACCTGTCTTTGTATTTTTGTGTCCTCTTGATTAACTACTCCCAAGTTCTCAGACTGAGATGGGTTCCTTAAAATTTTTAGAAAGTACCTTGCCCAAAATTCTTCATTAGCCTCTGGTTCTGACCTTACTAAAAGTTTCATATAGCGTTCTAGTTCCAGGTCTGTTTGCCAAATAGGATTTCTATCACTACCGGAATTTCTGAAACTGAGGAACGTCGAGAATTTTTCAATGATATTCTCACGTTTTTTCATGAAGCTTCCTCTTATTTTTGATCAGGCTGATTTTTAAAGAGTTTTCATAGCCTTCTAAATCCAGAGAGAGTGCTATTCATATATGGGGTTTTCAAAAAGGGATTATGCAGACTATGACGCAAAGTGACCGAAATATTTGATAAAAAGTTGGGCAGGGGCTGTTTTCAAGCTTGTTTTTGTGCTTATGTTGACTTTGCTTTGCGGAGTACACCGACAAGGGTAAAAAGTTAGCCCCTCTCTGTAAGCGGAGAGGGGCTGGGGGTGAGATTCTACGGGAAGTGTATGTAATCAGCTGGACACAATATCAAGCATCTGAAGATTTTGAAACTGGGGAGTTTCGCACTTGCCGTCAAGTTTGATAAGCGTCCATTGGTAGGCAAGAACAAACAAAATTCCTATCCCCAAAGGCAGCATCAATGCGACCAACCGCAGGCCAAAATTTGTGTTCGCGAGTCCAAGGTGCAGGGTAAGCGGCTTGTTCGCGGGAGTAAGGATGGTTCCATTCTCCGACAATTAGGCTTTCGGCTGTGTAAGGTGCGTTTTTGAGGACGTTATCTTGCAGATCTGCTTTACCAGATTCAATTTCGGCGATTTCCTGGCGAATGGCAATCAATGCATCGCAAAAACGATCCAATTCTTCCTTGGATTCGCTTTCGGTGGGTTCCACCATGATTGTACCTGCCACAGGCCAAGAAACCGTAGGCGCGTGGAAGCCGTAGTCCATCAGACGCTTGGCAACATCATCAATTTCGATGCTTGCAGATTTTTTGAGCGATCGCAAATCTAAAATGCACTCGTGGGCAACTAACCCATTTTTCCCTTGATATAAAACGGGATAGTATCCCTCAAGTCGCTTAGCAATGTAGTTGGCATTGAGAATAGCCACTTTCGTAGCATCAGTCAAACCCGCCGCACCCATCATCGCGATGTACATCCAAGAAATCACCAAGATGCAAGCACTACCCCAAGGTGCAGCAGAAACCGCACCTATACTTTGTTCACCTCCCATTTTCACAACTGGACTTCCGGGGAGAAAAGGCACTAAATGCTTAGCAACACCAATTGGCCCCATACCGGGGCCACCACCACCGTGAGGAATGCAGAAAGTTTTGTGCAAGTTCAAGTGACAAACATCTGCACCGATATCTCCCGGACGACAAAGTCCCACTTGGGCATTCATATTTGCCCCATCCATGTAAACTTGCCCGCCGTGGGTATGAACAACAGCACAAATTTCTTGAATTTGTTCTTCAAACACACCGTGAGTAGAAGGATAAGTCACCATCAACGCGGCGAGTTCTTTGCTGTGCTTTTCTGCCTTTGCCTTTAGATCGTTCAAGTCCACGTTACCTTGATTGTCACAGGCAACAGCTACCACCTTCATCCCGCACATCACCGCACTTGCTGGGTTGGTTCCGTGGGCAGATGTAGGAATTAGGCAAACATTGCGGTGTGCTTCCCCACGACTTTCGTGATACTTGCGGATGACTAACAACCCTGCGTATTCACCTTGAGAACCAGCATTGGGTTGCAGAGAAATTCCGGCAAACCCAGTAATTTCAGCTAACCATTCTTCCAACTGCTGAAACAGAATTTGATAACCCTGCGTTTGCGACTGGGGGACAAAAGGATGAATCTTGCAGAATTCTGCCCAAGTTACGGGTATCATCTCCGATGTCGCATTGAGCTTCATCGTACATGACCCCAAAGGAATCATTGACGTTGTTAGCGACAAATCCTTAGTTTCTAGCCTGTGCAGGTAACGCAACAACTCAGTTTCTGAGTGATAGCGGTTGAAGATAGGGTGGGTGAGGTAGGCGCTTTTGCGCGGGAGGGGGAGATGGGGAGATGGGGTGGTGCGGAGAGGGGGGGATAATTCTTCTAGGGTGAAGGGTAAGTTATCTGTGCCAGCAAAAATTTCCCAAAGGTCTTGCACATCCTCAACTGTAGTGGTTTCGTCTAGCGAAATACCTACAGCAGTGTCATCGAAAATCCGCAGGTTAATTTTCTTCTGTTCGCAAGCTGCGAGAATTTCTTTTAAACTGCGCGTTCCTAATTCTACTCGGATTGTATCAAAGAAACTTTCGGAAGTAAGTTTGTAACCCAGACGTTTCAGTCCTGCTGCCAAGACTACAGTTAGGGCATGAATGTTATCTGCTATTTTTTTGAGTCCATCGGGGCCGTGATAGACAGCATACATACTCGCCATCACCGCCAGCAATACCTGTGCTGTACAAATATTGCTAGTCGCTTTTTCGCGACGAATGTGCTGTTCGCGGGTTTGTAAAGCCAAACGTAAAGCAGGTTTGCCTTGAGAATCTTTTGATACACCTACAATTCGGCCTGGCACTTGCCGTTTGTATTCTTCTTTTGTGGCAAAGTATGCCGCATGAGGGCCGCCGTAACCAAGGGGAATCCCGAAACGTTGAGTACTACCGACGGCAATATCAGCACCAAATTCACCGGGAGGTGTCAACAAGGTGAGGCTTAAGGGATCTGCTGCTACCGTTACCAATGCTCCCACAGCATGGGCTTTTTCTACAAAAGCGCGGTAGTCGTAAATTGTGCCATCACTAGCGGGATATTGTAAAATTGCCCCAAAAATCGGTTCTGCGAAATCAAAAGTTTGGCGATCGCCGACGATAATGTGAATTCCCAAAGGCTTTGCCCGTGTCTGCAACACATCGATAGTTTGGGGATGGCAATCATTAGACACGAAGAAGGTATTTGCCTTATTTTTACAAACACCATAACTCATGCTCATTGCTTCGGCGGCGGCTGTTGCTTCATCTAATAATGAAGCATTAGCAATTTCCAAACCTGTCAAGTCGATCATCATGGTTTGGAAATTCAACAGTGCTTCTAGTCGCCCTTGAGCAATTTCCGGCTGATAAGGAGTATATGCAGTATACCAACCAGGGTTTTCTAAGATATTACGCTGTATCACCGCTGGGGTGATAGTGTCGTAATATCCCATACCAATGAATGAGCGGAAAACTTGGTTTTTTAAAGCTATTTCTTTTAACTTTGTTAGTGCGGCATACTCACTTAATGCTTCTGGCAATTTTAATGGACGAGATAGCCGGATGGACTGCGGTACTGTTTGGTCAATGAGGGCATCCAGCGAAGAAATACCCAGTACAGCCAGCATTTGCTGGATGTCATCGGCATTAGATCCAATGTGTCTTTCCTTAAAATTACTGGACTTTTGAGTGCTTTCGCCCGGCGTTTGTTGGTTGCCTGACTGAGGACGAGGAGCGGATATTACCACAAATAACTCTCCAGACGTAACTACTTAATATTTTGCAATAAGTATATTTAAGACGTTGGATTCAGAAATATCAGTTTACGTAAACTTCACATGGTGATAGTGGTTAGTGGTTAGTGGTTAGTGGATAGTGGTTATATCAAGTTCGCTTAATTACTTGTAATTCAAAATTCTCCGCGTCTGGGTGTCACGCGCCCCCGCGTCAGGTCTGATTATAAGTGTTCACCCGAACCTAATATTACGTTGTAACAACCACCTACTAACTACTAACCACTAACTACTAACAATTTATACTACCCCTCCACCTGGGCGCTATACTCTTCTGCCGTCAATGCATCATCAATTTCACCGGGGTCATTAACTCGCACTTTAATCAACCATCCCTCGCCGTAAGGGTCTTCTACTATTAGTTCCGGAGATTCTACCATTGCATCATTGCGTTCTATGACAGTGCCAGTCACTGGTGAGTTTAAGTCTTCAACGGCTTTCACAGATTCAATGGTACCCAACTTTTCTTCTTTGGTGACAGCATCACCGATTTCTGGCAATTCCAGAAATACAATGTCTCCTAATTGGTCTACAGCAAAGGCGGTAATGCCAATTGTGGCAATTTCGCCTTCTAAGCGCACGTATTCATGAGTATCTAAGTACCTTAAATCTTCTGGATATTCCAAAGACATATCACTTCCTCTTCCACATGAGAAAAATTAACGTAAATGATGGCTAATAGCTACATGGTAAAGGTAATTAGCCATTAGAAATTAGTAGCACCCACAAGTTTGATTTTTCCCATTGCTTTTTCAGTTCGTTACGCGAGTTTTAGAACGGTAAAAAGGTTTTTTAACTACTACCGCTGGGTAAGTTTTACCGCGAATTTCCACTTCTAACTGCTGATTAACAATTGCTAGCTGGGTGGGAACATAAGCCAAGGCAATGGGATAACCCAGTGTAGGTGATAGTGTACCACTAGTAACTTCTCCTACTACTTTACCTGCTGATAATACTTGGTAGCCGTGACGGGCAATGTTGCGTCCTTGCATTTGCAAACCTACCAGTCGACGCTCAACTCCGACTGCTTTTTGCCGTTCCAAAATTGGACGTCCAATAAAATCCCCTTTGGTATCAAGATGCACTAACCAACCCAAACCCGCTTCTAAAGGTGTGGTAGTGTCGTCGATATCTTGCCCGTAAAGTGCCATTGCTGCTTCTAGTCGCAGAGTGTCTCTAGCACCAAGTCCACAGGGAACAACACCAGCATTATGAAGACGACGCCATAATTCTATCCCCACTTGTGGATCTAGCATCACCTCAAATCCATCTTCTCCGGTGTAACCTGTGCGGGCAAGAAAGGCTGGTTTACCTAGAACCGTTGCTTCTAAGTGACCGAAGGCTTTGACTGGGGTTAAGTCTGCTTGTACGAAAGGCTGAAGATATTCGACTGCTTTTGGCCCTTGGACGGCAATTAAAATTTTTTCTGATGAAAGGTCTTGGAAGGTGACTTCGTTGGCGTCAAGATGCTGCAATATCCACGTTTTATCTTTGTTAGTAGTGGCAGCATTGACGATCATCACTCCCTGTTGGTTGCCAGAGGGGTTTTCTCCTTGAAAGTAGAAAATAATATCATCAATAATGCCACCTTCGGGATTTAACAATACTGTGTATTGGGCTTGACCAGGTTGCAAGCGAGTTAAATCTGAAGGTACTAAAGTTTGAAGTTGTGAAATGAGGTTTTTACCTTGTAATGTAAATTTACCCATGTGGGAAATATCGAACATTCCGGCTTTATTTCTTACAGCTTCATGTTCGTGAGTAATACCGCTAAATTGTACGGGCATTTCCCAACCACCAAAGCTGGTTAATCGTGCTTTCAGTTCTTGAGCAAGAGAATATAGAGGTGTTCGATATAGAGAGACAGCGTTTTCTTCTTGTTTAGCCACGGGTAATTTTGTTCTCAGAGATCGCCATCTTTATATACTACGGGATTGATTGGGGTTCGGCAGGCGATCGCACTTTGTTTAAACCACAAAGATCCAAAGGACACAAAGAACGACAGATTTTTTACCGCAGAGGACGCAGAGGAAACAGAGAGGTATTTGTTTGCAACGGCATAACTCAGGTTCTTAACTCGGATTTTCTCGTTTAGAACAGGTTCTCCAAAAAGAACTTACCCATGATGTTTAATAATGAATGGTGTAAGTATTGAGATTTATTAAGTTAACGTTATGAAGTTTTGGCGAGTATTAGCTGCCTTTATCTTAGCTATGGTGCTGTTGTTTCCCCTGTCAGCAGAGGCAGCAAAATCTTCTAGCAGCCGTTTTGCAGGCTACAAGCAAATGAGTAACGCAGATTTTTCTGGTCAAACCTTGATCCGTGAAGAGTTTGCCAAGGTGAAGCTGGATAAATCTAATTTTAGCAATGCTGATTTACGTGGTGCTGTTTTTAACAGTGCTTATCTAGAAAAAGCAAATCTACATGGTGCAGATTTTACCAATGGTATAGCCTATCTTACCGATTTTCGGGATGCGGATTTAAGTGATGCAATTTTTACCGATGCAATGCTTTTATATTCTACTTTTGATAATGTTGACATCACAGGTACTGATTTCACCAATGCAGTTTTAGATGGTCTGGAAGTGAAAAAACTTTGTGCGAAGGCAAGTGGCGTGAATTCTAAAACTGGTGTGTCTACGAGAGAGTCTTTGGAGTGTGGTTGATAGTTAGTAGTTAGTGGTTGTTTGTTGGTTGTTGGTTGTTAGTTAGTGGTTAGTAGTTCCCCCACTCTCTCATCTGACAGGTGAATGAAAAAGCGATCGCTCTTTATTACAGAAGATGCAAAGGGCGATCGCACTTATTAACAACTGCATGTAAAGTAAGAAAATTCCTAAAACTATAAAAATCCTCTTACCTTCTGTCTTAATTTTCAAAGCAGCTAATCACAGGAAAATTCCACAACCAACGATAAAAATACCTCTTAAGAGTTCCCCTTTCCCCTTTCCCCTATTTTCAATACAGCTTTTAAAAAGCTAAAATAATTGCCAGATAAAGATTGTAAGCTTAAACACTTCCACAATTCTCCCGTGGCAGGGCGAAAAACAATTTGCCACACGATACTAGCTCCTTCATGTTAAAATTAATCCCCCGGCTTTTACAGCAGCAGCAACTTCGCTACCCCAGATATGGTTCAGTACACTCTCGCTCAAAGCCCAGAAATTATCCTCACCGTTCCTGGTAAAGATTCGGCCAAAGCCCGTGAGAAAGCTATGGATCAGCTAATGCAACTCATGGATGAAGGCAAATTGCCTACGGAACTGGAAGACGGATTTGGTCCCCAACAACTAATTGAGGTGAAGGAAGTACCAATGGATACTGCTAGCGGTGAGGACGAAATTACACAAGCAGTTCAGGTTCTCAGCAACCTAGCCACATTGAAGCTGAAAGTCCAAGATTCACGCGCCGAAGCATTGGAAATTCGCAAACAGGTTGACATACTCTTCTCAGACAAGTCTGTAACTGAAGAAGAAATTACTCGCCTGAAGGAAGGTTTTAAAGTTCTCAAGACTTTTGCTCAAGCAAATTTGCGTTACCAAGAAGCAAAAACCAAAGCAGAACAGGCTCGTCAAATACTCGATCGCGCTCTGAAATCACCGGATAGATAGTAGTTAGTAGTTAGTGGTTGTAGAGACGTGCCATGGCACGTCTCTACATTGGTTAGTAGTTAGTAGTTAGTAGTTAACCACTATCCACTATCCACTATCCCCTATCCACTATCCACTATCATTTAATTTGTCTTAAGGAAGTTGGCGCAGAAGCACTGCTGCTATCTACGTCTTCCTCATCACCTATGCGTTCAACGCTCATGCCCTGTCTGTAATACTGCTGGTAGTAGCTGTAAGAGGCGGGTACAGAGTCTCTTGACTTATTCGCTATCAACCCTAAAACGGGTGTTCCTGATATTTGTAGTTCTTCTAGTGCTTGCTGGAGTACACTACGTTTTACCTTACCCAAACCAGCAACTAGAACCATACCATTTGTATTTGCAGCCAGCAAGGTAGCATCTGCGAATCCAACTAGAGGTGGCGTGTCATAAATTACTAAATCAAAGCTGCTATGTAGGTCTTGCATCAAGTCCTGCATTTTCTGAGACGCAAGCAATCTAATCGAGTCTGGTGGAATCGGGCCGGCAGAGAGGACATAGAGGTTGTCTTCTAAGGGCGATCGCTCTATCACATTGCTCCAGTCTAGATCGGCAGAAATCACATCAGTTAAACCCTGAATATTCATCAACCCCACGCGCTGGTGAAGGCTGGGAGAACGTAAATTTGCATCCACAAGCAATACTCGATGTCCCATCGCTGCTGCTGACAAGGCTAAGTGTACAGCAACTGTTGATTTACCGTCTCCTTGCCCTGCTGAACTAATCACAAGTGAACGAATTGGTGCATCCGAACCTAGAAGCAGAATATTGGTGTAAAGAGAACGAAAGACTTCAAAAAATGAGGCCCTAGCAGCTTGTTGCACAGTACTAGAAGCATTTCCTTGATCAGCTAATGCTGCAATTTCTTTTCTTAAAGGAACTACGCCTAGTAATGGCAGACCAGTAACTTCTTTAAGATCCTTAGATGTATAGAAAACATTGCTGAGCTTATCTACAACTAAAGCTGCTCCTACACCCAAGAGTAAACCCAATAATCCTCCTAGCGCTAAATTTCTCTTTGCACTATCCGAAATAGCCTGGGGTTCGTTCACTAGTGTCATTTGAGGATCGAGTAACCTCCAAGGCTGGAGTCTTTGAGAATACTCGATTTGCAATGCTTGTTGCTTGGCTGTAAATTGGCTGAGAGCGTCGGTAGCAATTTTTAATTCCCGCTGAATGTTATCGTAATCACGACTAACTGCTGCCAAAGCTCGTAAGTAGCCGTTGAGGTTATCGATTTTCTCGGCTAAAGCTACATCACGCGCTTCCAGTTCCCGAATTCGACTGAGAAAATCCCTATTTACCCTTGCCCTTTCCTGCTCCAGCATCGAAACCATGCTGTACCTCTGCTGGTAAAGGCGTTGCATACCCTCTTCTTGATCGGTATATACAGATCCTCTTCTAGCAATTTCTGTGTTTGCTTGCTGAATTTGATCGAGTATCTTTTGGTAGCGAGGGTTGTCACTCAGCAGCGAATTACTAGCCAATGCACCTGGTTGTTGTGCCAACTCTTTTTGCAAGTCTAGATATTTGGCTCGCATTTGCTCTAGTTGCACGCGATTATCCAACTGCTGTTGTGTCAACGTTGCAATCAGAGCAGATACTTCTTGTGATTTCTGCGCTGGTTCGACTAAGTTATTTTTTTGCCTGATTGTTCGCAGTCTTTCTTGCCAGTCTTTGACTCGTTCTTCCAGCGGCTGTTTTTCTTTTTCTACAAATTTGATAGCCTGCTCAACATCGTTTCGACGCTCCTCCAGACTATATTCCAAAAAAGCATCTTTAATTGCACTTAGAAAGTCGCGAACTAAATGCTCATCTGGGTTTGTGTATTGAACCTGTAAAATATTCTGTTCCCCAGGCTCAATCATTAAGCTCTGCATGATGTAGTCATAATCTAGACCAGGGTACTTCATCTGCAGCTTTTGAATTACAGGCTCTAATAATCCGCGACTTTGTAAAACTGCGATCGTTGTCTTGACTTCATCTTTTGTCTGCGGAGCGGTGATTGGGTCTTGTCTATTTCCTATAGTTTGAGGAACATCCGCTACAGCCTTACTCTCACCAGTTACAGGCTTGGTTAAAATCTCAAACGTACCCTGATATATTGGTGGATCTGTTTCTGCCTTCAACACCGCAGCTGTTGCCACTACGCCTGTTACACCAGCTATCAACAATGCTCGGCGACGAAGAGCTGCTCCAACTTGACCCAAATTCAATCCACCTTCATCAACATCATTGAACTGGGATGAATTGGCCGGTAACAATGGGTATTGAGGATGTTTGTCTGATCTCAGCATATCCTTAATAAATTGAATTACAGTACTGGTATTTCCTAGTTGGTAGGCGTAGTTACATGCATTAGACTGCTAAATCTGACGGCACACCCTGGTAGATTAATGAATTTTCTAACTACACAGTTGTAAATAACTCAAGATTTCCTTTAAGTATTGTCAAAAACATACGTACTATACTTAGTCACTCCGTATTCAGTGTTTAAAATTCCCGTTAATCGGGAGCTATGTACTATATATACAGTAACATTACGCAAGATTGATTTGTTTCTGATTTTGATCTTGAGTTAAAGTTAAAGATAGAGTGTAGACCGAGATTTTCTACACCTTACATCATGCCATGAGCATGAAAGCTAATCATTTCAAACAACTAAATGGCTTGGGTTTTAAATTTTATAGTGAGAGATAATTCTCGATTAAGACATTTGTTTCAGTATAGTATAGTCTAAAAGATGCACTTAGTTATTTTATTTTTACTAATAGGCTCCGAAGTTTTCCGGACAAAAAGCAGTGCGGGGCATATAACTTTAATTTACCTAAGTAAGTACTGTTAGCAATCCTTGAACTTATCGTTGCACTTAGATATGTCAAGTTAACTAAAACACTAACTGTATATCACTGTACATCATAATAAGGATACTGAATCGACGTTCTAGCGTGACGCCTACTTAGTAAAACCACCATATATTTAGTTAAAAAGACTATTTACATTCGCTAAAAAAACAAGAGGTAAGCTAGTTTGCTTACCTCTTGGTTATACTGGGGCGCTAGGATTCGAACCTAGGGATGGCGGGACCAAAACCCGCTGCCTTACCGCTTGGCTACGCCCCATTGCGTTTTCACTCTTGTTAATATAGCAGCTAACCCTAGGGTAATGTCAAGTACTTTGATCTCTTATTTCGGCAAATCTTTTGACACTCCCCGTTGTTGGGCATGGGGAATGGAGCAAAGGGCAAGGGGCAAGGGGCATCGGTAAGAAAATCATTCTCAATCCCCAATCCCCATTACCCCTTATCCCCAGAGGGGGCCCCACCTTCCCCGATACCCAATTCCCAATGCCCTATGCCCCAAGTCAGCGTCAAGGTAGTGTTTCCGCTCAAGTTCAAATCTGAGATTTCTTGCGAACGTTTACGATGCGTACTTCTGCTTGATATCTGCATTGCCCGGTTTGTAACAAGGGGTAGAAATTTGGCGTTGCTGAATTTGGTCATGAATTATGTGTGCATACATTTTTGTAGTTCGATGCCAAATCATTGTAGAGACGTAGCAATGCTACGTCTCTACATACCCGTGAATTGTAAATTC
>NZ_JACAEU010000208.1:0-5664 GCF_013388695.1 Fischerella sp. | reverse complement strand
GAATTTACAATTCACGGGTATGTAGAGACGTAGCATTGCTACGTCTCTACAATGATTTGGCATCGAACTACAAAAATGTATGCACACATAATTCATGACCAAATTCAGCAACGCCCAAAAATCAAATATGAGTCCTATATTGCCGGGCAGGAAGGTAAAATAAAAATCGGTACTTGGAAACCAAGAAACTTGAGTTAGAAAGCCGGAGATTCAGTTTATCGCTTTTGAACGTTGCATGATTGCGAGATTATTTTGGAGTTTGCATAACTCAATAATCACGGCGTCTGGTGCATCAGCCTCATTCATCCCATTATTCAGCAACACCCGCTTTTGTATCCGATGCTTGCATGTAAGCAAATGTTAAAGTTTAGGGCTAAGTCACCATTACTCAAGCACCAAGCTTTGTGTATTTGCTTTGTTTGATGGGCGATCGCTTTGCTACTGAAAACCTTAAGTTAAATCTCAAAATCAGGATTTTCACTAGTAAAGACTGTTTTCAACAGGCAATATTGTATAAAAAGTAAACTCCGAGCCAAAAACAGCTATTAAGCATAATTCCCTAGTCAAAAGGACAGATTGACGCTGTTATAGATTGACGCTAGGATTAATGGTCTCAAAAGTAAGACCCCAGTAAAACTGGGGTTGAGCCGAACGTTTCCTCTCGTTACTATAGTGACCCAGTGACCAATTGGGAACAGGGAATCTCCTCCTAGAAATTGGGTAAAAATTAACCCCGGTGCTACCGGGGTTAATTGTGAGACTAGCGCCGTAAATAGTTGCAAGCAAAGGATATGGCGATATTTAGTAGCAAACACCTGAAGTGTATCAGATATATTTTTTTGTCATTTTTAAATGAATTTTGAACATGAAAAAATGACAATTTTTTCATTAGCAACGTGAGAACGCAAGGTGGTTGCAATACTTTTCGGATTAGCACCTTTGATCTGGAGTTATAGCTGGGATGCATGTTAAAGGGTAAGGGGAAAGGGTAAATATCCATCCCTTTCCCTTTTCCCTTTCCCCCTTAACCAAAAGATATTGAAGGTGGTTGTGTTGCACAAACAGCCGCTGTTTTGGTAAAAGTAGTCGGAATACTACACGCAAATACCCACAGAACACTAAAAGTGGCGTTGCTGAATAATGGGATGAATGAGGCTGACGCGGGGATACGGTGATTATTGAGTCATGCGAATTCCAAAATCATCCCGCAATTATGCAACGCCCTAAAAGTACATCTATGTCTATCTGCGTTTATTTGTGGTTGAAAACTTCAATTTGACACGAAAGCATCCAATCTACCAAGTACAGTCATATCTTCTGTATCTAATTCTACAGGCGTGCCGCTACGAATTAACTCGGCAAAGTCTTCATTAGGAACCATAACAGTTAACGTATACAAACGTCCTGAACCCGTATTTTCAATCACATGAGTACCAGTGGGTGGTACTAATAAACTATCTCCTGCTTTAATCGGCACAGTCTTACCATCACAAGTTGCCCTGCCTTCCCCTTTGAGAACAAAAAACATTTCTACTGCTAACTGATGGCGGTTGGGAGGCGTTTTGCCACCAACATCAAAAATTTCTACGCAACAAGTCAGAGAAGTATTGGCAATTGCCGGATCGAACACTATCGCCAAGCGATTTGTATCATGGGGACTAATGCGATAGGCTTGGTAATCTTTGGGAGACTTGATGACAGGAATTACACAACAATTTGTCATATGTCCTTAGTCCTTAGTCATTTGTTATTGGTAGTTAGTAGTTAGTAGTTAGTAGTTATGCAGGTAGTTGTTAACCACTAACCACTATCTACTAACCACTAACCATTAATTACTTTTAAAATTGCTTCTGAATCTGTGACGAAACCAAAACACTGCTTGACGTTGTATAGTGTCGCCAGCCAACAATACTCAGGAGAAGTGGTTGCAGTACAGTCTTTAACTAGTATGCAGTCGTATCCTAAAAAGTTAGCATCTTGTAGAGTGGCCATTACACATTGGTCAGCATTGACACCTGTAAAAAACAGTGTTGTTCTGCCCAAGTTCCGCAGGATAGTATCTAAGGGAGTATCCCAAAAGCCACTCATGCGGTATTTATCGACGCGAACGTCTTCTGGTAGTTGTTCTAGTTCGTCTACCACTGCTGCTGCCCAACTACCCGCCATTAGTACCTTAGCACCATTGCTAGGCAGTGGATCGCCCAAGCCGACACCTTCACCCGTGGGGTTGTAGACGTGATGTACACTTGCACTAATATTGAGTAAGTCGGGACGGTTTCCCCAATTTACCCATACTACGGGAACATTCGCAGAGCGCAGTGCTGGCAATAAGATTTGTAAAGGTTTGATTGGCTGACGCGCTGGGGTAACATCTACACCGATATGCGCTAACCAACCATCAGGGTGACAGAAATCGTTTTGCATATCGATGACGAGGATGGCAGCTTTTGCTAAGTCAAGGCGCAAGCTTTTGGTTTCTGTTGATAAGATAACGGGTTGTGGTTCTAGGGGAGGACGAGTGATGTCTGCGATCGCCTGATTTACCGCCCAAGCATTTGGTGCAACTCCTAATTTCCAAAGAGGCAGATTCATAAAATTGCAACACCCAACACCATCTTTTACTTTTTAACTTGAAATTCTGCTTTGCGTGTCATTACTTAATCAAGGTTAAAATGATAAATTTTACAATCCAGAATGTTTTAATTCCTGTCGAGAATGGTTACACCACCGTTGACGTCCAAGTTGTAGAGGGAAACATTACCGCGATCGCCCCAAATCTTGATGTTGTAGGAACCCCTATTAACGGTCAAAATAAGTTACTATTGCCAGGATTCGTTAACGCCCATACCCACTCTTCAGAAATGTGGCAACGGGGGATAATGTCAATGTTGCCCTTGGAATTATGGCTGGCAGAACTATATGATTTTGCGCCTTTAGATCCAGAGAAAGTTTACCTCAGTGCTTTGGGAACAGCAGTAGAAACTCTACTTTCTGGCGGCACAAGTGTTGTAGATCATTTAGTGTTAATTCCTGACAAAGAATTAGAAACTATTGCCACGGCGGTTCGCGCTTACAAAGAAGTTGGTATTCGTGCCTTTGTTGCACCCTTGATTCAAGATGAATCGATCACCGCTGGCATCCCATCTGGGGAAACTCAACAAACCCACGAGCCTTATTTTCGCTCAACTGGTGCAACATTGGAACTTATTGAAGAGGCGGTAAAACAGTTTCATCGTCCGGAGGAGGGTATAAGCATTTTAGTTGCCCCTACGGGTATTCAACTGTGTACTGATGCTTTATTTGAGGGGTGTAGTCAATTAAGCGAAAAGTATAATCTTTGCCGCCACTCTCATTTACTGGAAACCAAAGCCCAAGAAAAACTTGCTCAAGAAAAATACGGATGTACTGCCGTTGCCCATCTCAAACGTATTGGTTATTTAGACTATCGCACAACTCTAGCCCATTGCGTCCACTTGACTGACGCTGACATCGCTATCCTCGCTGAAACTCAATCTACTGTTGTCCATAACCCTTTGAGTAACTTGCGTTTGGGTAGTGGTATTGCCCCAATTTTAAAATATCGTCAAGCAGGGGTAAATGTGACTTTTGGGTGTGATGGTGCATCTAGCAATGATTCCCAAGACTTACTGGAAGCGATCAAAATTGGTTCTATATTACACAACTTTACCGATTTAGATTATCGACACTGGATTACACCCAGGCAAGCAGTAGAAATGGCATCCTTGGGTGGTGTAAAGGGGCTGAATATGGCAGACAAACTCGGTTCACTGAGTATCGGTAAAAAAGCTGATTTGGTAATGTATGACCTTACCAACTTATCATTGCTACCACGTACAGATCCGATTGGTTTGTTAGTTTTAGGGCGTCCTAGTAATGTTGTTGATAGCGTGTGGGTGAATGGTAAGCAAATTGTTGCTGACGGGAAAGTCACAACTATCGATGTTAGTAACTTGCGGCAAGAGTTATTTAACCACAGTCAGTGGCATACTCAACGCCAGTCTCAAACCGTTGCCCAAATTGAAGCGCATTATCGCTTGGTGATGGGTTTGTGAGCAAAGAGCGATCGCATGATTTTAGTGTAGGCGATCGCTGTTCTATTGAAACCCTTTAAGTTTGGTCATAGGCTGCTAAGAATTCCTCACGTGAAATACCTATTTGAGTGCAAATTGACCTTAATGTACCAGATTTAATCTCCGAGTGGTTGGGCATTACCAATGGTGTCTCTGTACCATCATCATTTTTTCGAGTCATAACAATATGTTCACGTTCTCGAACAATATAAAAACCCAGTAACTCAAATGCTTTGATAACTCTCTTTTTAGGCGCATCAACAGGGAACTTCGGCATTAAACAGCTACCTCAGTTTCTGTGAGAAAAGCATCAATCACTGGTGAATCATCTTCCAGCATTTCTTTACCAAATACTTCTATATAGCAGCGAATAGCTGATTTCACATCAGCTAAAGCTTCCTCAAATGTGTCACCTTGACCAACAACAGCCCCTTTAACACCTAATGGATAAGCAACATATCCATCTGGATGTTTTTCGATAATGATTTTAATGTGTTTCATTGGTATCAAGGAAAAATTCGGTAAATATCTTTACGATGAGCAACTCGCTGACAAATTAATGTATTTGTCTCTTTATCAAGAGTAATGCCTATTCTGTAATCGCCGACGCGAATTTTATATTTATCATGGTTCTGACTGGGTCTTGACGAGAGGCAAAGAGCGATCGCATGATTTTAGTTTAGGCGATCGCTTGTCAATCCATCTGCAACTGTCACATCCCAGGCACTGTCAATCTCAGCAGACGCTTGGCGGTAAGCTTCCTCTAGTTCATGATTTTGCAACAATTCTAATGCTGCTTCTATGACTTGCGATTGAGATTTGTATCCTTTACTTAGCTTGTAATTTTCAATAAACTTTACTAAGGACGGTGGCAAGGAAATGGATAGTTTTTTGACATTCATATTCAAATCCCGATGTAGCAAGCCGCGTTCGTGAAGTATAGTCAATGCAGCGATCGCCAAACAACGACTGTCCTGGATTCCACACCATAAGTAATTCTTGAAATTCTGGTGTTTATTTTGGATAGTAGCAAAGACGCTTGACTCGTCCAACAACCAACAATCAACAAACAACAACCAACAACCAACAATCTATTTAGCAATTTCTGCCAAAAGTTCTTCGATACCTAAAATATCCTTGTCGCCGATAATTTCTGTCTTGGTGTGAAATGTGAAGTGACGCTTGTTTCCTTCAGAATTCCATACCTGTTGCAACTGCGGATGGGGATATGTACCACTGTTCAGTTGGGCAAGCATAGGCGGCCATACTTTGCTAAGTCTGTTGACTTCGCCAACGTAAAGTTTTAAATGACCGATGTGCGCGATCGCGTAGATGCCGGAAGCCATAGTCAATAGTCATTTGTCATTTGTCATTTGTCAAGAGTTAGTGGTTAGTGGTTAGTAGTTAGTGGTTAGTAGTTAGTAGTTGGTTGTTATTCTTCCACTCTCCCCATCTCCCCTTCGGGGAATTAAAAATGTAAAATTAAAAATTTTGAATTTTGAATTTTGAATTTTTAATTGACTACTCCCCATCTCCCCATCTCCCACTCCCCCACAGCCTCCAACCCCAGAGG
>NZ_JACAEU010000207.1:0-8486 GCF_013388695.1 Fischerella sp. | reverse complement strand
GAATTTACAATTCACGGGTATGTAGAGACGTAGCATTGCTACGTCTCTACAATGATTTGGCATCGAACTACAAAAATGTATGCACACATAATTCATGACCAAATTCAGCAACGCCCAAAGGATGATTATACTTGCGATCGTTTGCAGACATCCCCAAATTTATATCTCAAGATAGAAAAAATAACTATCTTAAGATAGATACATTCATATCGATTATCTAATTAAGATAGAGAGTTGTAAATCCATCTACACTCATTTGGAGATGAGTTTTAGGTTCAGTTCACCGAATTTGTACGATTTACTGCAAGTTAGGTGAGGTCAATTGCAGATATCAGGAGAGTTCTCTACCTTAAGTATCTCAGAAGGAGTCTATGTGACAAGGCTTCTGACGGCTGAACTATAAATATTATGAAAATCGCACAAATCGCTCCCTTGTGGGAAAAGGTTCCCCCTACCACCTATGGTGGTACTGAGTTGGTAGTGAGTCGTTTGACTGATGAATTGGTACGCAGAGGTCACGATGTCACGTTATTCGCCTCCGGCGATTCCCAGACTCTAGCTCGATTAGAAGCGGGTAGTCCATGTGCATTGCGCCTAGATACAAGCATCAAAGAACCTGCAATGTACGAACTCCTGCACGTCAGCAAAGTTTATCAACATGCTGCGGAATTCGATATCATCCACTCACACGTGGGAGTTTGGTCACTAGCTTTGGCTAGTTTGGTGTCAACACCAACGGTGCATACCCTACATGGCATTTTTACTCGCGACAACAGCAAAGTATATAGGCAGCATCACACGCAACCATATGTCAGCATTAGTGACGCTCAACGTCTGTTAAACATCAACTACGTTGCCACTGTTTATAACGGTATCGCAGTCGAAAACTTTCCGTTTTTTGAGCAACCCCAGGAACCACCCTATCTGGCATTTTTAGGACGCTTCTCACCAGAAAAGGGGCCGCAACATGCTATAGCCATTGCTAAACAGGCAGGATGGCGCTTAAAGATGGCTGGTAAAATAGATGTTGTAGATAAGAAGTTCTTTGAACAAGAAATTGCTCCCCTTATTGATGGTAAGCAAATCGAATTTTTGGGCGAAGTCAATCATGCTCAAAAAGCTGAACTATTAGGGAATGCGGCAATTACTCTCTTCCCGATCACCTGGTGCGAACCTTTTGGTTTGGTGATGGCTGAATCTATGGCAACTGGTACACCAGTAATTGCCATGAATATGGGTTCTGTATCAGAGGTAATTGCTAATGGCCAGACAGGCTATGTCTGCCAAAGCTACGAAGAAATGGCGGCGATGATACCCCAAGCTTTGGAACTAAATCGCCATAAATGCCGAGAACATGTAGAGAAGAGATTTAGCGTTACTCAAATGGTTGATGGCTATGAAGCAGTCTATGAAAAACTCGTTGGAGAACGCAACTTTAGCAATTGGTTCAATTCTGCACTCAGAAATTCGTTGGAATCAATTGCATCTTTAACACGCTAGCTAACATTCTTGAGCGACTCTCTCGTCACTTTAATAATGTGTAGGGGTGTCTCCTAGTTTTCACACAGGCGATCGCCGCACGCGATCGCCTAAAAGTTATTTGTGGGTGTTCAAGTATGATGTGATACTAGGTTGCAGTCAAAGATAGTACTTCCCTCACCCCCTCTCACTTGAGACTCACTCGCTGTAGAAATGCTCAAGCTAAAACAGCTAGCTGTGAAGTGTTATTCCCTGGACACAATGAAAGATTGACGCTAAGATCAATCCTTCCATAAAAAAAGCCCCAATGTAACTGGGGCAGAGTTGAACGTTTCCTCAGTCACTATAGTCACATAGTGACCATTGGGGAACAGGGAGTCTCGCCCAAGAAATTGGGTAAAAATTAACCCCGGTGCGACCGGGGTTGATTTTCAGAATAACGTGAGATGGTTACGCACACAGGAATGCAACAGTAAAAATTAACTATTTTTGTATGTATTCTACCGTATTGCTGCCGTATCTTTTGACAACTTAGAACCCTTATATTTCTTGTAAAGTAAAGAATTATTTGACTGGATTGACAAATTACAAATTAAGTTATTTGTGCTTGAAGCTCTACAGTAAGTCTTGGAATTTAAGTTGTTTCTTAAATTCCTGAACTTCACTGGCTAAAACCTTCCTAAATTGATAAAAATTAAGATTAAGTATTTTTGATAACAATACGATCAAATGTAACAAAATCAGAATCTAATTCAAGAAAATTTTTGCTTAAGAGCAAATTGTGGCGATGAGAAAAGCTATTTTGGAGAGCAAATCTAGTTAATAAATACAAGTTCAACAAATTTCCTTGATTTCCTCGCCTGATATAAAACAAATACCCATGTTACCGATCTTGGACTAGCTAAAATGGGTGGGCATTATGTTCGAAGACTTGGTTCACAAAGCTAAGCTTGATTCCAAACTGTTTGTGGAATTGCTAGTTAATTTTTACTTAGACGCCAATGTTGTTGAGCGGCAGCAGATTGAACAGATAATTCTTAACTTTGCAACTGAAAAAAATATAGAGCAGCAAGGAGAAGAATTAGTATTTACACTGCGAGATATTGTGACAAGTAAAGGTTTGCAAAGTAGTAAATTGCACAAAAGGAACAAAGATGTTTGAGCAAGGTGATTTTGACTACCACCTAGACAAATCAGGCTTTGAATCAGAGGCGCAAAAAACCGCAAAAGCTTTTATAAGTGGAGTAAACCGTTTTTACATAAAAATTATTGGCGAATTTTCTCTTTTTTGCGAGTTTTTTTGCTTAGACCCTACAGATCCCACTTCTTTTGAAAAATTTTATCAGTTTGTGCAACTGGCACGAGCGATAAACAATATTGATTTAGAAGAACTAACTCAAATGATAGATGCGGGATGGAAGCTAGGAAACGATCGGGCAATATGAGTAGATGCGATCGCCAGTTTAAGCCGTGTTGAACTGATGTTTAATAACATTTTTCTAGCGGAGCAAATATCTTCATCTCCTTGAAAAATCAACGCTAAGCTTGCCTGTAAAGAAATTAATGATTGTTCTAAATAACAAATACTAAATAACTATGCGAAACAGCAGCCCTTTTAGATTCCTGGACTGCTGTTTATAAAATATTTGACAAATCCAAAATGTTTTAATCCTAGTTAAAAAATACCCAACAAAAAGATGACAGTCAGCCCACATAAGGCAAGGAGAGATATAATCATTATATTGCCTATACTGTGGTCTTCAGCAGTGGTATGGTGTGTATGTTCAGTCATAAGCATCGACCTGCTTTTTCAAGACTTATGCTGTAATTATAAATAGTTGGACTAGGCAGAGATGATGTATCATAATAAACTTGATTTAATTTAATTTATTTTCAAATTTCTGGTGTTTGAAATCTAAAATAAATGAATTTTTGTTGCAATAAATGCTACTTGAAAATCAATTCATGTAATTGCTAATAAATAGTTGAGCAGTTGAACTTCAGTTTCCGTGGGGTGCGATGACGTAGTAATGAACCTTACGAAGTCAATTTTAGGAATAACCAACAATTCCAATTAATCGAATTAATGAATAATGTACGCCTTTAGTTAGAGTACAAGATAACAACAATTAGGATATTCCTAAAAATGTAAATAAAACGATGGGAATTGAGAAAATAAATGATTTTTTTGATTTGAGTGCGAAATTTAAAGCTTTTTCCACTTAAGATCATTATTCATCACTCTCTTCCACTTCAACGCTGAATTCAAAATCAAAATTCAAATATCTTTTGGCAGATTTTTTATGTCTGATTTAATTCAAGCAGTCCTCGATAGTGAAGAAAAACATGATTTGCGTTCCTTTCTGAGTGAATTAAGCCAACAAGAAAAAAGATACTGGCTGCGGAATGACATACTGAATGTATACAACGAATATTGTGCTCAGTACCAGACATCCCAGCAATTTAGCACTTCATCATCCTTGGGTAAGCTAATCTACTACACTCAAGAAATCATTCAAGATGGTTCCAGCTTTTGTTTCATTGTCCGCCCCAAAATTGCTAGTCAAGAAGTTTATCGGCTGACAGCAGATTTGAGTGTTGAGCCGATGACAGTGCAGGAACTTTTGGATCTGCGCGATCGCTTTGTAAATCGGTTTCATCCCAATGAAGGCGATCTGTTGGAACTAGATTTTGGCCCGTTTTACGATTACTCCCCAATCATCCGCGACCCGAAAAATATTGGTAAGGGAGTGCAGTTTCTCAACCGTTACCTGTCTAGCAAACTTTTTCAAGATCCCAAGCAATGGCTGGAGAGTTTGTTTGTTTTCTTGAGCCTGCATCAGTATAACGGTGTCCAGTTACTGATCAACAATCGCATTCAATCCCAGAAGCAACTTTCCGAACAAGTCAAAAAAGCGATCGCCTTTGTGAGCGATCGCCCCAGTGAAGAACCATACGAAGAATTCCGGTTTCAACTGCAAACGATGGGCTTTGAACCGGGTTGGGGTAATACCGCCACGCGCGTACGGGAAACCCTCAGCATTCTTGATGAATTGATAGACTCTCCCGATCCCCAAACCCTAGAAGCCTTTATTTCCCGCATCCCGATGATTTTTAGAATCGTCTTGGTGTCTCCCCACGGCTGGTTTGGCCAAGAGGGAGTTTTGGGTCGTCCCGACACTGGCGGTCAGGTAGTTTACCTCCTTGACCAAGCCAAGAGTTTAGAAAAGCAGCTGCAAGAAGATGCTATTCTAGCGGGTTTAGAGGGACTGAATGTTGAACCGAAGGTGATCATTCTCACCCGCCTCATCCCCAATAGCGATGGTACTCTTTGCAGCCAACGTCTAGAAAAAATCTACGGCACAGAAAATGCCTGGATTTTGCGCGTGCCATTTCGGGAATTCAATTCCAACGTGACACAAAATTGGATTTCCCGGTTTGAAATTTGGCCGTATTTAGAAACTTATGCGATAGATGCCGAAAAAGAACTGCTAGCGGAATTTCAAGGCAGACCCGATTTGATAGTTGGTAACTATTCTGATGGGAATTTGGTCGCGTTTTTGCTATCACGTCGCTTGGGTGTTACCCAGTGTATCATTGCCCATGCTTTAGAAAAGTCTAAATACTTGTTTAGTAACCTCTACTGGCAAGATTTAGAAGATAAATATCATTTTTCGATCCAATTCACCGCTGATTTATTGGCGATGAATGCAGCCAATTTTATCATCAGCAGCACCTATCAAGAAATAGTCGGAACTCCGGATAGTGTCGGGCAATATGAATCTTATAAGTGCTTCACCATGCCGGATTTGTATCATGTGGTCAATGGCATTGAACTATTTAGTCCCAAATTTAATGTCGTACCGCCGGGCGTGAACGAGAATTACTTCTTTCCCTACAACCGTACTCAAGACAGGATAGAGAGCGATCGCCAACGCATTGAAGAAATGCTCTTTACTTTAGAAGACTCTGCCCATATATTTGGTAAACTCGACGATCCCGGCAAACGCCCTCTCTTATCAATAGCACGTCTTGACCGGATCAAAAATCTCACAGGCTTAGCAGAATGTTTTGGCCAAAGCAAAGAATTGCAGGAGCATTGCAACTTAATTTTAGTGGCAGGTAAGTTGCGCATTGAAGAATCAGGTGATAACGAAGAACGGGAAGAAATTGTTAAACTCTACCGGATTATTGAGCAGTACAATCTCCAAGGTAAAATTCGCTGGTTGGGTGTACGTTTATCTAAAACAGATTCCGGAGAACTATACCGTGTAATTGCCGACCATCAAGGAATATTTGTGCAACCCGCTTTATTTGAGGCGTTTGGTTTGACGATTTTGGAGGCGATGATTTCAGGATTACCTACTTTTGCTACCCAGTTTGGTGGGCCATTGGAAATTATTCAGGATCAAATCAATGGCTTTTACATCAACCCAACTAATTTAGAGGAGACAGCCACAAAAATTTTAAATTTTGTGAATAAATGCGACCAAAATCCAAATTACTGGTATGAAATTTCTCAAAGATCTATCGACCGAGTTTACAGCACCTATACTTGGAAAATTCATACTCACAAGTTGCTATCCTTGGCGCGAATTTATGGCTTCTGGAACTTTATCTCAAAGGAAAATCGAGAGGATTTGTTGCGTTATATTGAGGCTTTGTTCTATTTAATTTACAAACCTAGAGCGCAACAATTATTAGAGCAACATCAGTATAGGTAATTAGTCAATAGTCAATGGTCAATAGTCAATAGTCAATAGTCAATAGATTGTAAACTTTGAACTCTGGACTCTTGACTCTGGACTATTGACTACTTTGTTAACTCATACCAGGTTTTTTGACCGACTATTCCGTCTGAAGCTAAATTGCGTCGGTTTTGAAAGGCTTTGACAGCAGCCTCTGTCAAAGCTCCAAAAGCTCCATCTACTTGAATAGCATAACCATTAGATAGTAGCAGCCTTTGTAGAACCCTAACAGCATTTCCTGCGTAACCAAAACGCAGAATTGGTAAATCTGAACCAGTGTACCTTGGAAGTTTTGCGATCTGCCTGTAGCTTCTGGTTTGTCTATTCCTGAAACGACGCTGTGGTAACTCTCCCCCTGCTAAGTATATTGGCTGGTTGCTATGAGGATTTTGGACAACGGTTTTGTATTTAACAACAGATATTGGAGTAAACTCTGGTTTTACATTTGAGTCATCCAGACTATCGACAACAGCGTCTTCTAATTCAACTTGAGATTTTTGGGACTCAGATAAATTAGCAGAGTCTGAAATGTTTTTAAATCTAGGATCGTTATCTAGTCTATCTGATGTATCAAGTGCATCTGATGCGATCGCTAATGGCATAACAGGCACATTACCATCTGACAACATAAATTCAGGTGGCGTGATTTGGTGTTTTGAAACAACCTCAGACAAATGACTTTGTTTTGACTGTTTTATGTAATTGTCGAGCTGAACCGGTGAATTTTCCGGAACATAGGGCTGAGATGGTTGTCCTGTTTTTAACACGCCCGACATCAGTAGGCTTATATCACTCATTGTATTTCATTTTACTAACACCCATATTTTCTTTCACATACCAAAAGGTTACTATTCCGGAATAGTACATATTAACAGCTAAAAAAAGTGATACTGATCTCAAAAAAAACTTGACGATAGTATCTGGCTTCCTTAAGGAATGACTAATAAAAAATTAAGTATATTTAGGTATGCCTAATATGTGTTAGATATCAAGCTGTATTAAACAAAAAAGGACGATAAAGGCATGGGGATAATATCTTTATTTTCCCCATGCTGATTGTCCTAATTTTGCACTTTGACTATAATACTAGGCTTTGTGCAATTTTAATGTGCTACAAAGCGAGTAAACTGTAATATATCTTACCCATATACAGTCACGGCAAAAGGCAAAGGGCATCGGTCATAGAGCATTGGGCATCGGGCAATGGGTATATAAATAGATCCAATCCCCAATTCCCAATCCCCAATCCCCAATTTTGGTGTACGCAGTCTATGAAGTCTACTTTGTCAACTCACGCCAAGTTCGAGAACCTACTATTCCATCCGCCACTAAATTCCGTTGGTTCTGAAAGGACTTGATAGCAGTCTCTGTCAGCGCACCAAAATTTCCATCGATACGGACAGAGTAGCGATTACACAATAACAATTTTTGCAACACACGAACAGCATCACCTGAATCACCAAAACGCAGTGTTGGTAGGCTTGGGTTGGAGACAGCTTGCATGCTCAGAGATTGTGGTTGATTTGGAGTTTCTTCCATACGCGCTCCTAATAAAATTGTTTTCTTTTGACTTCAACCGTATTCTGGATTTTCAATTGTTGGTTATTGATAGCTGATAGTTGTTAGGAATAAATACCAATTAACAATCAACAACCAATCAATAACAATTACCCCATGCCATCAATGATTGGATGGAAGTAGAAAGCAAACCCTAAGAGTGTATAAGCAGCTAAAAGTAATGTGCCTTCTAGCCAATTCGATTTACCATCTGAACTGATAGTATTCGCAATTAACACCGATACAGCCACAGCCACTAATTCAAAGGGACTAAAATCTAAATCCATCGGTTGACCGAAAAACCTCCCCGCTATTACTAACACAGGAGCTACAAACAGAGCAATCTGCATACTTGATCCCACAGCAACGGAAAGGGAGAGATCCATCTTATCTTTCATTGCCACAGTCACAGCTGTTGTGTGTTCAGCAGCATTGCCAATGATAGGCACAAGAATCACTCCTGTAAATAATGCGGTCAAACCTAGCTGGGATGTGGCTGCTTCCAAAGAATCCACGAGTAGTTCTGACTCGAATGCTACTAAGAGGGTACATACTAGCAATACCCCAATCCACAACCCAACATTAACCCTCTTCTGTCACTTTCCGGGTATTCTGAATAAAAGAATCAAAAGAAAAAACTCTGGAAGGTAAGCAGGGCAATGGATGTAGAATTACAAATCCTGAAGCATTTGGCGAGAGATG
>NZ_JACAEU010000206.1:0-6589 GCF_013388695.1 Fischerella sp. | reverse complement strand
ATTAGTTTTTCGACGCTTTTAAGCGATCGCCAACCATCAAAGGGTAATTCTAAAAAGCCTGAAACAACCAAATTTCGTTAATACACATGATGGTCTATTTGTACAGTGCGTAAGTCCTATATATTTATAATTCATAATTCATAATTCATAATTCATAATGTCTCGTACTGGTTATACTCTGCCAGTTTTTGCAGTAGCCGCCGCTAAGGCTGCTTTCATGCACCTGGGTGCAAACATAGAATCTCATTTACGTGTTGAGATTGACCTTCTTCCGGGAAAAGCAGAGATTTCTGTTTTACAAGTAGCGATGCTAGAACCTGAAAGTGCCCTAGCAATCACGCTTAGCGATCCAGGCGATAATCTAGATTTAACTCGTAACACACCCATTTGGGCTTGGGTGAGGTTATCACAGAGGCAGTCCCAAGCTTTGATTTTAGAAGCTGGCGAGGGATTGGGAAAAACAATCTCTGGAGAAGCAGCGATTTACAGCTACGCCCGTCGCCTATTCGATGCCAATTTACTCCCACTCATTCCTCCAGACCAAACAGCAACAGTGTCGATTATTCTTCCTGAAGGTCGTCAGTTAGCACAACGCACTTCTAATGAAGCTTTTGGGATTGTGGAGGGACTGGCACTGTTAGGAACAAGTGGAATTTCTCAACCCCTGTCTGCGGCTGACCACTTGGAAGAATTGCGTCTGCAATTGCAAGCTAAAGTCAAAGATAGTCCTGATTTGGTGTTTTGCATTGGTAGCAATGGTATGCAAGTAGCACAACGTTTAGGCATACCAGAGTCGGCTATTGTTCAAACTGGTAACTGGATTGGTGCAATGCTTGTAGAAGCTGGACTAACCCATGCAAATTCTGTCTTGCTATTGGGATACCAGGGCAAACTGATTAAATTAGCAGGTGGCATTTTCAATGTTTCCAGTCATCTAGCAGATGCCAAATTAGAAATTATTGGTGCCGCTGTGATTGCAGCTGGGGGTGATTTAGAAGCTGTGCGAACTGTTTTAGATGCCAAGACTGCGGATGCAGCACACCAAAAATTGATGGAATTTGGAGTAGCAGAATCTGTATTCGAGATACTGGCTGACAAAATTAGTTATAAAGCTACAGCTTATGTGCAGAAATATGCAAATGTTGCCTTAAAGGTTGGTACTGTTTTATTTAATCGTAAAGGTGATATTATCAGCCAAGACTCGCAAGCAAAAGAACTTTTACGGAAACAAGCCTAAGAGATTGTCTGAAAGGCGATCTATTTTTTAGCGATCGCCCAAGTCTTGTAGCAACGATCGCAATCTCCATAATTTCCCCAAAACTGAAATGTAATAAATCTGGTAACAACTTTACAAGAGCGATCGCACCTAGTCATGACAAATTTGCTAACTGCGAAGATATATCAGGTCAAGTAACGAAGTGCTAGAAGGAAATTGTCGGTTATCAAGGGGTTTATTCGCTAGTTTTGCACCAATTTTAATTTTTTTCGCCTATTATCAATAGATGATTTTTTTCTCCACTTTCGACTAAATAAAGTAGCTACTATTTAATTAGGGCATTAGGTGTTGTTTGATTTTTGGCATCAGCCAAATCATGCCTAAGTTTTGCAAGAGCATCTTTATTTCAGCAACATACGACTGATGAGGTCTAAACATATGTCGAACAAATCCTTAGCCTTTGGTCTAGTAGCTGCTGCAATTCTTCTCGCTCCAACTACTGCCATAGCTGACGATCAAAGTCAATACAATGAGCAGAGAACTTATCAAAATGGTGCTGCTATAGATGGCAGTATCAATGTTCAAAACTCCGAAACTCGCAGTTACCAGGAGCAAATTCAAAGAAACGACAGCCGTCGTGACTACTATCGTCGCAAATATGACGGCCGTTACTATGACCGCGATCGCGATTATGATGATGATGACCGTTACTATCACCGCCCTGACTACTATTACTATGGTCGTTAAGGCATAGCCTATTCTTCCAGTTTCAAATAGTGCCTTTAATTATTTCTTGATTTTCCGACTTAGATAACCAATCTCCGACAGCCTCAGCGATCGCATCGCTGAGGTTTGTATCTTTGATAACCACTACTGCACTAGTACTACAACGAGAGATTCAATTTGGTTTGAGCACGAACCTCTGTTCTATCAGTTTTTGAGCGATCGCCCTTTTTTGGAACTAGCGCCTACAACCTTTATTGCTTCGTCAAAGTCTCGTTGTAGTACTAGAACGTCGATTCAGTAGTAGTAGTGGTGCGTCTACTCTAATTTTGTGCATAAATATAACTATTGTGGGGTGGGCTTCTAGCCTGCCCAGAACAGGCAAGATGCCTGTTCCACAAGAAAAACATAATGCACGCTTTTTGCCTCCCCTACAGTAATTTTATTTTTATTTTATAAATGACCTCTAAGATTTAAAAATCGGGCTTGATTGTACATTATGTTAAACACTCATAATTAGAGTTGACACATCACTAGGCATAAAAAATAAATTTCTAAAACCTTATGTTAACATGTGTCGTTATTTTTTGAGAATTCTGCCTTTAAATCTTCTACATTCCAACCAAGAATTTTTGTCATTTTGGTGACTAGGGTGAGAGGGTCAAATGGTTTAGCGATCGCCCCCACTGCACCCAATTCTAAAAACCGATGTGGCTCGGTCAAGCTCCATTTTGCAGTTAAAAATATGACTGGAAGTGACTGAGTTTTGGGATTTAATTGTAGTTTTTGCAGGCAAATAATGCCATTCATTTCGGGCATCATTCCATCAAGAAGGATAGCATCTGGTTTCTCTATCTCTGCCTTGATTAATCCTTCCAAACCCGATTTCGCTACTACTACCTCCCAACCTGCAAATTTTTCCAGGCAAGCTTTAACGATGTATTGTATATAGGGTTCGTCATCAATAAAGAGAATTTTTTTGGTTGCTTTGGTTGTCATTGTCTCTACCTTCTTATTCTTAACAAGTTAAGAAAACTACGCCCCGTAATATCATGTCCGGTTGAATACTTATCATTAAGACTGACGCACCAGACACAGAGAACTCGGAATCTCCACGACCGCGCTTGGAGACCAAGTTCATAATTCAGATTGACAACAATACCAAGACTAAATAGTTAGCCTGATGTCTGCTATGCAAGTGATAAAATCTTTCTAAAAACTATTAACCAGCTTTCGTAAATAGCTGTATATATGCCTAAATATTACTCTGCTGTAATCTCTCAAGAGTTAAGAATTTGAACTTTAACTGGACGACGCGATCGCGATGTTTTCGGAAGGGCAACTAAGGTGAGAATATTGTTTTTTAATTTCGCGATCGCAGTTTGGGATTGAATTAATCTTGGCAAGGGAATAATGGTTTGAAATTGACTACTGCCAAATTCTAATTTATAGTATTCGTCATCTTTTGCTGATTTAAGCTGCTCTCCTCTGATCAAAACTACCTCATCGGTGACTTGAACATCCAGACTATCAGCCACTACACAAGGAATCATCGCACTGAAAATGATTTCTGACTTCGTTTCAAAAATCATAAATATCGGTATGCGATTATATGCGCGATCGTTCAACCACAATGATGAAATATAATCATGCCAATCCAAGTTACTCATGACATTGTTTAGGCACTGCTGCACAATATGCATTGGTTGTAAAATTTGCCAATCCTCTGAAGCCATGACATTTCCTCTTGCAATTGATTGAGTAGAAGCCACTCAGTCACATCACGACAAAAGACTAAGGTGCTTTTGTCTTAAACTAAGCAAACAAAATGAGGAAATTCTGAGGATTGTCATTCACAATTGACCAATGACCAATGACTAATGACCAATCTATTTCCAATTTAGAGCTTCAGCCACCCGATCTGCTAATCTCAAAGGGTCAAAGGGTTTGGCAATCACTCCTGCAATACGCAACAGTGAATATTGTTTATAGTTATTTTGCTGTACCTTAGCGGTGAGTAGAACTACTGGAATGGCTTGGGTTGTAGGGTTTTCTTGAAGTTTGTGAAGCAGGGTGACTCCATCGATATCAGGCATCATTACATCTAGCAGAATGGCATCTGGGTGTTCAGCCTCAGCTTTACGTAAGCCTTCGCTACCTGAAGAGGCTTTCAGCACTGTCCAACCGCCCAATTTTTCCAGACAAGCCTGAATTACCGTAGACAGATGCTTTTCATCGTCAATTAATAGAATGCTCTTTGCCGTCATAGGTAAATAAGGTAATCAAGAGATAGGGTTGCTAATATTACTCTAGCGGTATCGGTAAGGTAAAGTAGAAGGTACTGCCTTTACCTAGGATACTTTCTGCCCAGATGCGCCCTCCGTGCTGTTGGACAATTTTGCGGCAGATAGCCAGTCCTAGCCCTGTTCCTCCCTTTTGACGGGAGTCTGAGACATCAACTTGTTGGAATCTGCCAAAGATGTTTTCTAGTTTATCAGCAGGAATGCCCCTGCCTTGGTCTTTGACTTTAAACAGAACTCGGTCGGCTTGGTCTTGAACACTGATTGTAACCACAGTTTCTGCTGGCGAAAATTTAATGGCGTTACTCAGTAAATTTACTAGTGTTTGAATAATTCGATCGCGATCAACCCATATCTGTACTCTCGAAGGTAAAAGGGAAATGGTGATGTTGTTTTCCTCAGCTAAGGGTCGTAAAATATCCATTGCCTGTTGTATTAGGTTAGCAGTATCGCACCACTGCTGATTTAAACTGATTTTGTTTGCTTCTAGCCGCTCTAGGTCAAGAATGTCATTCACCAACCGCACTAGGCGCTCCGACTCGCTTGCAGCAATTTCTAACATTTGTTTAGCTGCTTTTGGTTCGTTGTCGAGTACCCCAGCAGCGAGTAGTCCCAGAGAGCCGCGAATCGAAGAAAGGGGCGTTCGCAGTTCATGGCTGACAAGTGAGATGAACTCGTTTTTCATTTTGTCAATTGCCCGACGTTCAGTAATGTCTTGAATTTGCATCACTAAGTACAATGGCTCTCCTTGAGTGTCTCGCACCAGGGAAGCACTGCAAATTACCCAAACGATGTCACCATGCTTGTGGAGGTAGCGTTTCTCGATTTGGATTTGATAAATTTCGCCTGCTAAGATTTGGTGGCGAGCATTGAGATGTCGTTCTAGGTCATCTGGATGGCAAACTTCATCTAAACTTAGATCCTCTCGCAATTCCTGTTCTGAATAACCCAAAATTTCACACAAGGCGCGATTTACTTTCAACAATCGACCATCGGGACTGATTAAAGCCATGCCATTCACGGCGTTGTCAAAGGCACTGCGAAAGCGTTCTTCGCTTTCCTGTAATTCTCGCGTCCGTTCTTGTACGCGGATTTCTAAAGCTGCACTGAGTCGTCTAAGTTACTCCTCTGCTTGCTTTCGATCGCTGATATTCTCCACTATAGCGATCGCTAGCTTTGGCCGATCTTTTCGATCGGGAATCAGCGAAACTGTTTTTCGCACCCAGATGAAACTGCCATCCCGACACTGAGAACATTTTTCAATTTGGAAAACATCTCGCTTACCTTGGAACAATTCTGTGAACAGAGCTTGGTATTTTGCGCGATCGTCTTCATGGGTTAGCTCGATAAATCTTATTCCTTGCAAGTCTGACTCGCTGTAACCAAGCAGCTTTCGATAGGCTGGGTTCACCCTAATAAATCGTCCATTCACGTCAGTGACGACAATGCCAACTGCCGAGTGTTCAAATATTGCTCGTAAAAAACTTTCGCGTTCTAGCAGGAGGGCGTTAGCCTGATTCAATTCAGTAGTTCGTTCTGCTATCCGGAGTTTCAGTATAGCCGCGTATCTCTGTGCCTGTTCAACTTGTTGATGCTTGATTTGCTCTCGGTACAGCAAAAAATTGACTAGGGCAATGAGCAAAAAAGTTAATAGAAAACAAAGAGCCATTGCCCTAAATGTAGATTTAGCCAACTTATGGTGCTGTTGTAGCACCTGATTCTCTAGAGTCGGAATCTCTTGTGCCAGTCTGCGAATTCCTTCTGTTAACTGCTGCCCCTGGTTGGTTCGCACAAGTGCCACAGCAGCTTCTAAACCTTGATTTTGGCGCACCTCAATCAGCTTATCTAGTTCAGCCATCTTAGCTGTTAGCAGCTGCTCTAAAGCATAAAATTGCCCTTGCTGGGGGCTATTATCTCTGGTTAACTGCCGCAGATACTGAAATTCTGAACCAACGATTTCGATTGCCTTTTGATAAGACTGCAAATAACGTTCATCCCCGGTGAGTAAATAGTTTCGTTGCTCCGTCTCGGCATCTTTGACCAGTGAAAGCAAGAGTTCGGTGTGCCCCTCCACTTCGTGTGTGTGATATAACCACTTTTCTTGCTGCTGATATTGCCTCGATTGAAGGTATAAAAACAAACAATTCACAATCAGGATGACCAACGCCAGTCCTAAAAATTTGTTATTCCGCTTGGCAAATATCCATTTCATTTGATTATGGATTTTATCCCAATACAGTTCAGTTAAGGATTGTCCATAGTAATTACGTGTGTGTAGAGACGTTGCAATGCAACGTCTTTACAAATTTTATCGTTAGTCAAATTATCTTATACCGATTCAAAAAATGTT
>NZ_JACAEU010000205.1:0-17414 GCF_013388695.1 Fischerella sp. | reverse complement strand
CCACTATCCACTATCCACTATCCACTAACCACTAACCACTAACCACTAACCACTATCCACTATCCACTAACCACTATCCACTAACCACTATCCACTAACCACTATCCACTATCCACTATCCACTATCCACTAACCACTATCCACTAACCAGTACTAATCTAAAATCTAAAATCTAAAATCCAAAATCGAAGAGGGAGGAAACAAAAATGCGATCGCGCACATTTCGAGAAGGTTCTGTGGGGTTACTAATCCTCCTGGGAGCAGCTGTATTTGGAGTGATTATCCTCTGGCTAAATAGATTTACCGCTGCTCAGAGTTCATACAAAGCCGTTGTGGAATTTGCCAATGCTGGTGGTATGCAAAAAGGGTCAGTAGTTCGCTATCGTGGCGTTAAGGTAGGTAATATTTCTGCCATCCGACCAGGGCCAAACAATGTGGAAGTAGAAATAGAGATCGCTAATCCCAACTTAGTTATCCCCCGTGATGTCAGAGTCGAAGCCAATCAATCCGGTCTGATTAGCGAAAGCATTATTGACATCACACCCGAATCAACTTTACCAACTGGAACTGCAATAGCTAAACCCTTAGACAGAGATTGTGACCCTAGTCTAATTATTTGCGATCGTTCACGATTACAAGGTCAAATAGGCATCAGTTTGGATGAGTTGATTCGCTCCAGCACTAACTTGGCTACTCTTTATACTCAACCGAAAGTCTATGAAAATCTTAATGAAGCACTAGAAAATGCCTCCGATGCAGCGGCTCAAGTAGCTGTTCTTAGCCGCGAAATCACCAGTTTGACCAGAACCACACAAAGACAGCTGAATAATTTTTCAACTGCTGCAAATTCTGTAGCAGATGCAGCAGATAGAGTCAGTACATCTACTAGTCAAACTGTCAATCAATTCAGTACCACAGCAAAGAGTATTAGTTCAACTGCAAATCAAGCCAATCAATTGCTAAAAAACCTGGATAGCCTGGTAACAACTAATCGTTCTTCACTAGTTTCAGCCTTAAACAATATTACCGAAACCAGCAATCAACTGCGGACTACAGTTGCTGGCCTGTCGCCTACTTTAAATCGTTTGACGCAAGGAGAGTTAGTGCAAAATTTAGAAACTCTCTCAGCAAATGCTGCACAAGCGTCGGCTAATTTGCGCGATGCTAGTCGAGCACTCAACGATCCTAATAACCTCTTAGTATTACAACAAACTCTAGATTCTGCACGGGTAACATTTGAAAACACCCAGAAAATTACATCTGATTTGGACGAATTGACTGGCGATCCAAGTTTTCGGGAAAATCTCAGGCAACTGGTTAATGGTCTAAGTACTTTGGTGTCTTCTACCCAACAGATGCAGCAGCAAGTCGAGGTTGCAAATACGCTAGATGCAGTTAAAACAGCTGTTAGAAACCCAAATGCAGCAAAAAGCAAAACAGGTGAAAGCCAACAACAGACGACATTTTACTTTCCACCTACTGCTTTAAAGATTGCGAACAAACAACTTCAACCAGCTGTCACTCTAGAAACTTCTACTTCATCCCCACAAAAGCAATTGGAGAACCAACAATTTCAATCCACCATCAGTCAGGACACCCCTACCTCATCCCAAGAAAAGCTATTGCAGAAATTACGCGATCGCAACAACCAACGGCAATACCTTAAAAATAATTAAAAATGAAGATTGGGTTAGCCACACCCATCAAGTTTTAGCTGACGAAAGCAGGGATGTGAACCTACCCGATATAGCAAGCTGCATTTGAATGTTTGTTCGGTTAACCTCACCGTACAGATTGAAGTAGTAATTTATACTATAAGTTTAGCTGCTCAATCCAAGTCAATCGATTTACAATTTTAAATAGTTGGGCTGAGATCTCAGTGAGAATCAAAAATTCGAGGTTCTTGGTGATGTTAACCGCTTACAGCAAATTTAATAGGAAGACGGAATGATGGGGTGATAGGAAGAATAACAAATGACTAATTCCAATCTTGTTCTTCTTTTTTTGAGCGGCTTTTATAAATTCCACCAACGGCATGAATGGCGCGAGTTTTCTCAAATAGCTCTGCTTCGGTAATACCCCATTGCTGTAAAATTTTATCTAGATCGCTTTGAATGTCTCTTGCACCAGGAAAGCCTTGATAGCGAATTCGCAATCTCGCTAGTTCGGCAAGGTTGTAGTCTGTCGCTTCACCAGCTATTAAACTATTTACAAGAGAGCGATCGCGATTGTATAGAGGATGCTGTTGATCTTTGTTCATAATGGTTGGTAATTGTTGGTTGTTGGTTGTTGGTGGTTAGTGGTTAGTAGTTAGTGGTTAGTAGATAGTAGTTAGTGGTTAGTAGATAGTAGTTAGTGGTTAGTAGATAGTAGATAGTAGTTAGTGGTTAGTGGTTAGTGGTTAGTGGTTAGTAGATAGTAGTTAGTGGTTATTCCCCCACTCTCCCCATCTCCCTCTCTCTCACTCCCGCACTCTTCTATTTTCTCCAAAAATAGACGGCTACCACACCTAAAATCTTACGGCTCTCCCCACTGCCGTTACACTTTAAATAAAGATACATTGTCCTTAAGAAAAGTAGACAATAATTCAGGTGAGGGTGAAAGTAACTTTACCCAAAGCCCAAGCAGCAAGGGAGCAAAACCCGCTATGTTTGAACATTTCACTTCCGAAGCTATTAAAGTAGTTATGCTCGCTCAGGAGGAAGCTAGACGCCTGGGTCACAACTTCGTAGGAACTGAACAGATTCTCCTGGGTTTGCTGGGAGAAGGAAATGGGGTTGCTGCCAAAGTGCTGACTGAATTGGGCGTTACTCTCAAAGATGCACGTCGCGAGGTCGAAAGAATTATTGGTCGGGGTTCTGGCTACCTACCACCGGAAATTCCTTTTACCCCCAAAGTAAAAACTTTGTTCGAGCAATCTTTTAAAGAAGCTCGTAGTTTAGGACACAACTATATTGGTACTGAACACTTACTTTTGGGATTAACTGAGGCGGGTGAAGGAGTCGCCGCCAAAGTACTGCAAAATTTGGGGGTTGATCTCAAAAATATACGCACCGCAGTAATTCGTCGCTTGGGTGAGGCTACACCTGTAAGTGCAGGTGGTAGTGGTATTCCCAGACGAACCCAAACATTAACTTTAGAGGAATTTGGTAGAAACCTCACCAAATTAGCACAAGAAGGTAAGCTCGATCCTGTAGTCGGTCGCACTAAAGAAATTGAACGCACTATCCAAATTCTTGGTCGTCGCACGAAGAATAACCCCGTTTTGATTGGTGAACCAGGAGTTGGTAAAACGGCGATCGCCGAAGGTCTAGCACAACGCATTGCCAACCAAGATGTCCCCGACATTTTGCAAGACAAGCAAGTTATTAGCCTTGACATGGGGTTACTGGTGGCAGGCACTCGCTTCCGTGGCGATTTTGAAGAACGCCTCAAGAAAATCATGGATGAAATCCGCTCTGTAGGCAATATCATCCTAGTGATTGATGAAATTCACACATTAGTTGGTGCTGGTGGTGTAGAAGGTGGCATGGATGCTGCCAACATCCTCAAGCCAGCATTGGCCAAGGGTGAAATGCAGTGCATTGGTGCAACAACTCTTGATGAGTACCGTCAGCATATCGAACGCGATGCCGCTTTAGAGCGTCGTTTCCAACCAATCATGGTTGGTGAACCCTCGGTAGAAGAAACGATTCAGATTCTACATGGTTTGCGCTCGGCTTACGAGCAACACCACAGAGTCAACATTTCCGATCAAGCACTAGTTGCAGCCGCTAATTTATCCGACCGTTACATTAGCGATCGCTTCTTGCCAGACAAAGCCATCGACTTGATTGATGAAGCAGGAAGCCGCGTACGTCTGCGGAGTTCAATGGTTTCTGCGAATCGCGAAACCAAGCGCGAATTAACTGCTGTAGGCAAAGCTAAAGACGAAGCCGTTAGAGCGCAAAATTTTGACAAAGCTTCACAACTGCGCGATCGCGAGTTGGATCTCGAAGCTCAACTAGCAGATTCACAAAACGAACAATCTGTCAATAAGCCTATTGTTGACGAGGAAGACATTGCTCAAATCGTCGCCTCTTGGACTGGCGTACCAGTTAACAAACTGACCGAGTCTGAGTCGGAAATGCTGCTGCACTTAGAAGACACATTGCATCAGCGCCTCATCGGTCAAGAGCAAGCAGTTACATCTGTATCACGTGCCATCCGGCGTGCCCGTGTAGGGTTGAAAAATCCCAATCGACCTATTGCTAGCTTTGTCTTTTCCGGGCCAACTGGAGTAGGTAAGACAGAATTGGCGAAGTCATTGGCAGCTTACTTCTTCGGTTCTGAAGAAGCGATGATTCGTCTGGATATGTCTGAGTTTATGGAACGCCATACCGTCTCCAAGCTGATTGGTTCGCCTCCTGGTTATGTTGGATACGACGAAGGCGGACAACTCACTGAAGCTGTGCGGCGCAGACCATACACAGTAGTGCTGTTCGACGAAATCGAGAAAGCACACCCCGATGTATTCAATATGCTGCTGCAAATCTTGGATGACGGTCATCTTACTGACGCCAAAGGTCGGAAAGTAGACTTTAAGAACACGCTGATTATTTTGACTTCCAACATCGGTTCACGAGTAATTGAAAAAGGTGGCGGTGGTTTGGGCTTCCAGTTTGGCGAAGATGAAGCCGAAGCAAGCTACAACCGCATTCGTAGCTTGGTGAACGAGGAACTCAAAGCTTACTTCCGTCCCGAGTTTCTCAACCGTCTCGATGAAATTATCGTCTTCACCCAACTCAATAAAGATGAAGTCAAGCAAATTGCTGACATCATGCTGAAAGAAGTGACTAGCCGCCTAACTGAAAAAGGTATCGCCTTGGAAGTGAGCGATCGCTTCAAAGAACGTGTGCTGCAAGAAGGTTATAACCCCAGCTACGGTGCTAGACCGTTGCGTCGGGCGATTATGCGCCTCCTCGAAGATTCTCTGGCAGAAGCCATGCTGTCTGGTCAAATTACAGAAGGCGATACAGCTATTGTTGATGTTGATGATGACGGTCAAGTGACAGTACGCAAGTCAGAAAAACGAGAGTTAATGTTGGCAAATGTAGGGTAATATTTATACCAGTCACGTTGTTGCGCTAACATTTTAGAAACACTCTCGCTCCTACGTTGCCTAGAGGAGCGATGTAGCACAGCCTCTGGCAAACATTGGGTGAAATGGTGATTTTTTACCTCTGGTTTACCTCTGGTAGAGATAAATACCAGAGGTTTTTTCATTAGTAAGCCTGCCGCTACCACGGTCTCTTTCACTGCTCACGTTTTAGGAAAAAGTTAGAATACTTCTTTTGGCAAAATATCACCAAAGCTTAACGATATGAAGAATTAATATCTAAATACCGGATAGAGATGATGCAAAATCGTCATATAACGGCAATAACATCTCAATTCCCACTAATACCATTTCTCAAAAAAATGACTACAAATACTATTGGCTTGTAGTAAGCACTTAAGTGCTTACTACGAACCATTTTTGAGAAGTCATATAAGTATAAAAACTCAAATATATTCTTGAGGAATCTTCAAATAAGTTTTTTTGAAGGCATAGATAATGTATGCTTTAGTGTTTGTTTAAAAAAATAATATATCTTAAATGTAATTGTAAAAAAAATTTATAAAAATGCAGCATAATCAAGAACCAAATTTCTCCGATGTGGATTCACATCGCACGGAATACGACTCAGACGACTACAAGGCGCAGATAGTCCAGTGGGTAGATAAAATGAAATCAACGGATGACTTGCTAAAGGTTGTGTCTGAGCTTGAAAAACTCCCTTTAGACTTGAGGCGTAAAGTTTTAGAAGCTGTTGTTGAAACTTACATTCTCCACTTTCCCGAGTCAAGCGAATCATATTTTTCAGAGTGGTACTAGAAAATTTATATAAATTGTGAAAAGTATGATCTAGAGGAGTGTGACTAGTTGTCGCACTCCTTATGCTTGCTCAAAACTGCGATCGCGACAGGTGAAATTGGGAAGGGTGGGGATTTTCGCGAGCCATTAAATTTAGAAGTGTGAAGTTAATATTTAGATTTTCATCAAATTAGTTACTATTTGTAATCTTTAAGATTTTCTTTAGATTTAGGAGCTAAGATGTTTTTAAGTTTTTCTTTAGATTTCAAATAGTACCACCAGAGGTATGAATTATGAACTCTTCAACTTTACGTTTTCTCTGGTCTGTGATTGAACAAATCCAGCCCACTGCTCTTTTAGAAGTCAGTGACACAGATTTAGTTAAGCACTTATTAAAACAGCTTGACAATAGAAAAGCGCTCAATAGTGAAGAGAATAGCACTATTAGCGCTTACCTTTACTCTAGAACTGCGTTAATACGTGACTTAGCTATGGCACGTTTAGCATAAAGCACGCTTCAATACCGATAAGTGTCACTAAGACGTTTCCTAGCTTGATATTCCCTTAACGCTCCTTGGGAAACTACAGTTCGCCCATCTCTTCTAAAAGTGGGAATCTCACCTTTTTGCAAAGCCATAAACAGATGGCTTTGACTCATGTGTAAACGCCTAGCAGCCTCTACGAGTGAAACACCGCGTCTGACCATACTGCTTTTTCCTTATTTCTGGTTAACAGAAGCCGTAAGCTGGACTAGATATAAAGAAATCCTTAAGAATTATAGCACTATTTCGATGAGAATCTAATCAGATATAAGCTCAGGTTGCTATTCATACATACAAAGATAGTACTTCCCTCACCCCGCCTGTCGGCACCCCTCTCCCAATTTGGGAGAGGGCACGAATTGCTGTATCTGAACACAACTTGGTATCATCTAGTCAGTTGTACGCTAAACAGCGATCGCCATGTGCGTTCTTGTGAAAGTTCGTAGTTAGGGCTTTAGCCTTTGAAATTGAGCGATAAATAGCTCACTACAAACCTCTCATAATTAATGCGATGAACCACTAGGAAAAAGCTTATTTCTTCCAAGCAAAAATTACTGCATGTTCACATCGCCAAATTGCTTCGCTGAAATACTACTGAAAGATTATTGGCTGGCATTTGGTAAGTATTTAGCAAAGTCAGATTTTGCGTCTTCGCTGCTGCTACAACGTCGTCGAGGTCACGCAGACCCCATTCTGAATTGCGGGTACGTAGATATTCATCAAAAGCTGCGTTACTCGGTGCAGTGTGTTTTCCACCTTGCTTAAATGCTCCATACAAATAGAGAATACCACCAGACGGAAGAATGCGACTCGCACCTGCAATTAGTCCCAAGCAAGTAGACCACGGTGAAATGTGGATCATGTTGATATTGACTATGGCTGTAATTGGTGGCGCACCGATAGGTGCTTCTTTTTCTACTGCCCAGACTGGTTCGCGTACATCAATGTGCAGAGGCGAGTAAAGATTGTCACAAGGCAAATGTTTTCTCCAGGCAGCAATGCTGGCACGATACTTGGGATTGGGGTCGGAAGGTATCCATTTGCGAGGTGTTAGACGAGGAGCAAAAAACACTGCATGTTCTCCAGTACCGCTAGCAATTTCTAAAACAGTACCAGTTGTAGGTAATACTCGTAAAAGCACCTCTAGAATCGGTTCGCGATTGCGCTGCGTTGCTGGGGCGTATTGCCGCTCGTCTTGTGATATATTCATCAAGTTTGTAACAGTTTGTTGAGCAAGGTTAATCACAGCAACTATAGCGGTTTTTGCAATTCCAAGCCTATTTGGTGAATTGGCAGTTGCACTGTAAAGGTGGCTCCTTTACCGATTCCCTCACTGGCAGCATAAACATTACCATGATGCATCTCAACCAAATGACGAACAATGGCTAGTCCCAATCCCAGTCCCCCAAATTTTCTCGTTGTTGTACCATCTGCTTGCCGGAAGCGATCGAATACATGGGGCAGAAAATCAGGACTGATGCCTTGTCCAGTATCGCTGACCGTAATTTGAGCAAATGTGTTGATTTGCTCCAGTTCAACTTGCACTCGACCAGCAGGGGGAGTAAATTTGATGGCGTTAGAAAGGAGATTCACAACAATTTGCTGCAAGCGTTCCGCGTCTCCCATGACTCGACCGATAAATGGACTGAGGATAGGCTCTAGTTGGATAGACTTTGCCTGAGCCAATGGTAGGATGTCGTCTATTGCAGCATAGACGATGGGAACTAGGTAGACGGGTTGTAATTCCAAACGTAGTTTGTTTTGAATAATCAGCGAGACATCAAGAATATCTTCAATCAGTTTTTTTTGATGTTTAGCATTGCGTTCAATTGTTTCTAAAGCTTTTGTGGCGATCGCTTCATTTACTTGCCGAGTTCTCAGTATCTGCGTCCACCCCAACATGGAGTTAAGTGGGGTACGTAATTCATGGGAAACAATCGCTAAAAACTCGTCTTTGAGGCGGTTGGCGGCTTCGGCTTCAGTTCTGGCTGCTTGTTCTCGGGCAATTAATTGTTTACGTTCTTCCTCAGCTTGTCGGCGTTGTGTTGTATCGCGCCAAGTCACAACCACCCCATCCCCAAATTTCACAGCCCGAATATCATAAGCTTTAGTAATATGCTGCTGACCATCGCATTCTTCGCAGAGCAATAATTCTTTCACTAGTGGTTGACCAGTTTCTACTACCTGAGAGTATTCCGCAAACAGCCCACTTGTTCGATGCACGGGCATTAATTCGCACAGTCGCTTGCCCAATTGTTGCTCTGCTGTCATACCGTGATTTTCACAGGCAGCTGCATTCACATACTCAATGCGAAAGTCTTCTATTCCACCTGATGTGTCACGAATCGCACAGTAAATACCGAAGCAGTCCAGTATTGTTTCCACAGAGGTGCGGAATAATTCTTCACTTTTTCGTAATTCCGCTTCTGCTCGCCTGAGTGATTCTCGTTCCTTGGCTTCCCGTAATGCTCGCTGCACTGCCGGAGCTAGTCGCTCCAAACGTTGTTTTAATACATAATCTGTAGCACCGCCTTTGAGAGTTTCAATCACTCTTTCTTCGCCCAATATCCCAGAAATAATAATAAACGGTACATGGGGACAGATGGCATGAGCAAACTCTAGAGCGGAGAATCCATCAAAGGAGGGAAGGGCGTAATCTGCCAGGATCAAATCAAAGGTTTCGCTTTTGAGAGCTTCTACGAACCCAGTGCGAGTTTCTACCCGCACTAATTCGCAATCTATTCCACTCCTTTTCAAGGTTGCACCGATGAGTTCGGCGTCTGCCCAAGAATCTTCTAGCAGCAGAATACGCATCATGATATTATTATTATGAACTTCGGATCGCAGCTTTCCTATATAAATAAATAGGAAAAATAAACGGGAGCTTTGTAGCATTATTTTCAAGGGATTTGATGGATCTAGACATCTAGCCTACGATGTAGATTCCAAGTATGTTGTTGGTTAGTAGTTAGTGGTTAGTAGTATCCCTGTCAAGGTGCAACCTTCAACATCAAGTTTTCTTTGTGTCTTTGTGCCTTTGTGGTGAAAAAATAGATTTTATAAAACACCAAGACACTAAGACACCAAGCAAAATCACAAGCAAATTGGACTTTTTTAACCCGCTTTGACAGGGCTAGTAGTTAGTGTTTAGCAGAAACACCGAACAACAAACAACAAACAACAAACAACTACTTACTAACTTTTGGCAGAGTAAAGTATATTGTTGCTCCGTTATTTATAGCTCCTTCAGCCCAAACTCTACCACCATGTCTATAGATAATCCGTTGGACATTTGCAAGTCCTAAACCTGTCCCTTCAAACTGTGTTTGGCTATGAAGGCGTTGAAATATAGTAAATAGCCGATTGGCATACTGCATATCAAACCCAACGCCGTTGTCTCGCATGAAAAAAACAGTTTCTTGTTCGCTATCAATGCTGCCAATAGTAATGACTGGTTGCTGGCAGGGTCGAGTAAACTTAACCGCATTTTCGATCAAATTTTGCCACACTAAACGCAACAAAGAGCGATCGCCCCACACGTGGGGTAGTTGCAGTATGTACCAAATTATGCGTTGGTCGGGAATAACCATGTCAATTTGCAACTTCACCTCCCAAACCAGACGGTTCATATCGACAGTAGAGTAATGCATTTCTGTCCGTCCGGTAGGGGAATAAACTAGCAAGTCGTCGATCATTTTGCCTGCTTGGCTAGTTAATTCTAAAATTGCTTTTAGATAATATAGGCTAGTTTCATCGCTGGTTATTGCTTCCAGGTGTTCTTTTAATAGATTTACAAATCCGTCTATTTGGCGAATTGGCGATCGCAGATCGTGGGATACTGAGTAGGCAAAAGCCTCTAATTTGCGGTTAATAGCTTCTAATTGAGCTGTGCGCTCTTGGACTCGACGTTCTAACGTTTGGTTGAACTGGCGAATTTCTGCTTCTGCTTGCTTGCGGTCTGTAATATCATCCAATAAGCCATCAATAAAGGTTTCACCATCAAGCTGATTGAGGGTTTCGATAAATAATACCCAAACGTTAGTACCATCAGAGCGTTGGATCTGCACTTCCCGTTCCCAGTTTTGCTCAAATAGATGATTGGTGATAAAAGAGTGAAGTTGCTCGCGAATAAATGACTGAGCCTCCTCTAGGGATGGCAAGCCCAGGATACAATTCTTTTGACTTTTAACTTTTGACTTTTAACTTTTAACTCTTGACTCTTGACTCTTGACTATACTAGGTGAAGTAAACCGAAGAATATTGGTTGAAATTCAACCAGTAGGAGTTGAATACCTGCATCATCTCTTGCAAAGCATTAAATGCAACAGGTTTGATCAGATAGGAGTTTACTTCAGAGTAAAATGCGATCGCGTAAATATCACGCAATTTTTAAGAGATATTGCAATCATAACTTTAATTCAGTTCTGCTTCATCAACTCATGCCTTCTTACCCGACATCTTCCATGCAGTACCATCAAAGAACAAGACATATGACCAACTTGCTAAACTCAGGTGGGAATGTGTAACTAATATCACTGATGTACCTGTTGCAGTAATTTTTTCGACAATTCCTATCACCTTGCGGGCTGTTTCAGGGTCTAAATTAGCAGTAATTTCATCTAATAAGAGAAGTTGAGGAGAATGCACTAGTGCCCGTGCAAGGGCAACCCTTTGCCGTTGACCTCCTGATAGTTGATTTGGATAATCATTTGCTTTGTTCTCAATGCCAAGCAGGGCTAACTGTTCCTTTGCAACTTCGTCTGCAAGCCTTTTATTTTTCCCATTACGCAGCCACAGGGGCAGTGACACATTTTCAAGAACAGTCAGATGATGCCAAAGATATAATTGCTGAAATACCATGCCAATTTCTAAGCGATTTCTACCATAACCCCGCTTGATGAACCCAGGCTTAGAAACAATCTCTCCATTAAAAATGATTCGTCCTTGGTCAACTTCTTCTACCAATGCCAGACATCGCAAAAGAGTTGTTTTTCCACACCCACTAGGTCCTTGAATCACCATACTTTCACCTTTTGTTAGAGAGAAAGAGACAGTATTCAAAACAGTGGTGTGGTTAAACTTTTTTCCTATGCGCTCCACACGGAGAAAGATATTTTCCATTGCAATAATATGGGGCTAGCAATATGTAGAAAAAAGACTTATGATCTCTTTCTTATCACTCTACTTTTTTCTTGTATAACTTAATAGTCAAGCTCCAGTAAGAAATCATATTTTCTCTATTCCGCCTAGCTGTTTAACACGTTGTACTCTTCTCAGAAGAATATTCAGAGGAATTATGGTAATGATAAACATGACTGCTACAGCAGAATAAATTTCTAGTGGTCGGTAAGTCTGGGCAATAATTGAATTTGCAGTGTGCAGAATTTCCGGAACAGCAATAACTGATGCTAATGTGGAAAACTTATAGGTCGTGATGTACTGTCCCATCAGGGGTGGCCAGGATTTACGGATAACTTGAGGGATAAGGATATAACGAATTGCTTGAAGACGTGACATTCCTGTGCAATAAGCCACTTCGATTTCACCAGAAGGTACTGAATTTATTCCTCCTCGAATTATCTCGGCTACAAACGCCGAAAGACTTAAACCAAGACCTAAAATCGCACAATTCTGTCCGTCAATAACTAAGCCAGAAACAAGCAGCGGTAAACTGTAATACAGCCACACTAGGAGTACAAGAGCTGGTACCGCCAGAAAAAGCTCAATAAAAAGTCTAGCTAACCATGAAATTAAATTTAAAGAAATAACTGATAAAACGCCTAATAGTACACCTAATATAGTTCCTAGCGCAATACTGCCAATGCTAATCCAGACTGTTGTTATAAAGGCAAAGTAGAGTTGTAATAAATTGTTCCAAACGACAGAAAAATTCCAGTCCATTTGTCACTTAATTATTAGTATTATTAGTAAATTCCCAAATTTTCTTAGGATGAAGCCAGTTAGCGCCAGCCTTTCTTTCCCAGTTCAGCAGATATCCTTGATAGTCAAATGCATTCAAACTGTTATTTAAGAAATTAAGAAGTTCGTCATCTCCTCGACGTACAGCCCATGAAACAGGAGTCAAATTGTATGGAGATTGAGCAAATAAATCTTTAACCTGCGTTGCATGAGCTTTTACAAACTGTGATGTCGCATAAGCATCACCAAGCGCAACATCTGCTCGACCACTTATAACTGCCTGAAATGCAAGTGATAGATCGCCACCAGAATATCTTGTAACTTTTACTTTCTTAAAATTTGCTCTTGCATATTCATCTCCAGCTTCACCTTGAGTAACTGCAACCACAACTCCAGGTTGGTCGATGCTTTCAATACTTGTAAAACGATTATCGTTAATACGCACTATTGCACTGTTGCCGGCAAAAAAAAGAGGTCTAGTGAAATAGACCGACAACGCTCTTGGAACAGTTACAAAAGTAGGTACTATTGAAACATCAAAGCGACGAGAGTTTAATCCTGCTGCAAAGCCTGCCCAATCCGTCTCAATAAATTCAAGTTTCCAATTATTCAATCGAGCAATTTCTTTGATTGCTTCAACATGATGCCCACCTAACTCACCAGAAGAACTTTTGGTAATTGTTGGTGGAAAGACAAGATACCCAACTTTTAACTTGCTAGTAGTGGATATCTGCTGCAAGGTAAACTTACCAACTGCTTGTTGAGAATTACTGGTACACGAGGCGAGAGAAAGCAAAATAATAGTAATGAGCGCAACGCCAAATGCAAGTAACCTAAGCCTATTCTTACTGTTACTCATGTTTGACTTGCTCCAGAAAAACTATGAGATAAATTCTGATCTTCCAAAACAAACCTATGATGCTCATCTAAAGCCCAGAATTGATCCGAAGTTGCATCTAAAGAATTTAGCAAACCAGTCCACATCATTCTCTGTGTTTGAAAGACAAAATTTATGGCATGATTAATAATTTCCTCTCCTGCTTCCTGTTTGCTTAACCAAGAAATTACGTCTTCAAACATCTCAAAATGTTCTGCATCTGCGTGAACTTTAAAGAAGCGAAGACCACGCTTTGCGACACCAGCTTTTTGAACAACACGTAGCAAAAGTGCATAATCAGGCTTATCGAATATCTCGTAAACAGCGATCGCTGCAAGGGCTTCTAGAACAGTAGCATCTCTACAAAACTTTTCCCAGGAAGCATTGAACTGATACGCAAATAGTGGTTCTCGTAAAGATTCTTCTGAGTTAATTCCGGCGCAAACTAAAAAATCTCTATATAATTGGTTATGACTTACCCCTTTTTTTCCACCTAACTCTTCTATTAAGTTCTTTGCCAATCCTCCCCACAAAAACTCATTTAAACCACATCGCTCACCTAATATAAAATTAAGGCGACAAAAGTTAGCTCGCACAAAGTAGAAAGCTTCAGCAAATCTTTTCAAACCCTCTGCACTTGTCATCGTATTACAGAGATGATCTTCCACCGCTAATTCGCTTAAGATATATTCCTCTTTAGCTATTACTGATTCTACTAAATCCGATAATGATTTTGTTTTTATCACTTTTTTACTCACATGTTTCTAAGTGTTTTGTCAAACAGGGAAAAGGCATAATTTGATGCAAATTTACCATCTTTCAGAGCAATCAAAGAGGAGAAACTTTAAAATCCTTATACAATTTTAAATTTCGCCTCTACAAAAATAAAAAAATAAGGATATAGCAATCCTTTGCAAATTTTTTGTGAACTTAGTCAAGGAAAAAGCATAGCAGATTCTGTTATCAGAGATAACAGAAAAGTAAAAATTTTATATTTTACATTTTGGGAAGTATTTTGATGGCAGAATTAACTGCTACAGTAAGTTTTTCTTCGTCTGGATGAAAAGCAAATGCTGGAGCGAGCTTAATATTTTCTAATCTTTTAATTTTTATGACTTGTAGTTTATTCTCCTTAGAAATGTATTGGCATGTTACGTTCTCAGACACAAAGATAGGAATAACCTCACTCTCTCTATTGGCACTTGCTAACAGATAACTGATAGCTTTCTTTCTATCTTCAAATTCCTTATTTTGATATGAGTTACTGAGAATTGCAGCTGCCCAGCTTCCTATTTCACCCTTAACATGAACCAATTCAACACGGCTATTAGGTAAATCTTCAAGGTAAACACAGTTGTTGAACTGTTCAGGCACAATGACAGCAGAAAGGCTGAAAGGTTCTTCACTACATGGCTCAGAAAAACGATAGTCAAAGAAGCGTTCTGGTAGTGCAAGAAAGAAAGGAGCAATGCCATGAACTCTTCGTTCTCTAATCGCCAGAGGCATTTCCTGCCATGTCAAATATTCCCAAATTGTGGTAATTCCAAGTAATCGACCAATTTGTTCTGCATATTCAATAGCTAAACCAGTTGGGCGAGAACCAGGTTTATCAGGAATCTGTGACCATGTAGTTGGGATATCAGTATATCCTAGTGTCCACGATTGATTTTTAGCTATTTCATGCCAGATGTAATCAGCTCCTTTACCTTTGACAGCAGCTCTATAGCCTGCTGCTTCGAGAAGTTCATTCACTATTCCATCAATTTCATCAGAAGCTGGAAAGCGATCGTGAGGTAACTTTTGTTGAGTTTGATCTAGCCGATGTGCTAAAGATACTGCTATCCGATTAACAATGGCTTTTCTCGGCACACTGTCGCCGCGTGCCCATCGATAGAACTGTGCTTCTCCAACCTGAATTTCATTCATCAACTCTTGATTAGTCCACGCCGCTTTCTGTAGGTATTTTTCAACCACTTGAACGAACTCAGATTTGGATGGATTATTTTTAGATTGATTGCGTGTTGAACGTGCCACAAGAGTTGTTCACCTCCTCATTTATAGAATGTCCAGACAATTTATCCATAAGCAAGATAAAAAAAAATAATAAACGGCGCTACCTCAAACTGACTTTGCCTTTGTTGAAGCATAGCGTACAACTAAGCGGACTGTCAGCTAATCTAGATCATTCTATGCCAGAAGTGTATCCATGTCACTTGAAGTCTAAACAATCTTTAAAGGACAGTCAAATTATACGAATTTAGGAAATCTGTGATTCCATTACCGAAGAGATGGGTGTGAACCCTTTCAGGTTCATTCTCTACTAGTCAAGATGAATGAACGCGATCGCCAGGTTTTAGCATTAAATAGACGCATGCGTAAATTAGGTTGTAACCATTGATTTATAAGGTTTCTAGGTTCACTCACGAATTAATCTAATATACAGTAAGCATAAATTGACATTTACAACTGGCTTTAAAAGCTTGACACGTCAATCACAATACAGTTAAAATACTCACTAACAAAAAAAATGCAGACTGTCTTAGAAAGACAGCAGCATGATTAAAGGCAAGTCTCTTAGTGGTAGTTCGTGTACAGATATCCGAAACTGATTTTAATTGTTTTGTTTGTCTGAACTCAGTCATCTACTCCAAGTGACAACTAAGAATTTACCAATTTGCTCATAGTAGTGGGGAGTAACTCCAAAAAATAGCAGACCCAGACAAATGTAATTTTGATAACACATTGGTGGGTTTTGGTATTCCATAAATTCTTAGGCGTAGGAGAATTTTGCCTGAATTATTGAGAATACGAACGGATGATGGAGAGTAAAAATCCGATCCTACTTTTTTGAGTTATTCTCTGTGCTCATTACTCCATTACTATATTGCTCGAACTGCAACTTTGCTTCTTTATAGTCAACCTCCAAAGGATTGTTAAGAGAGAGGGCAGGCTGTATCGTTTATCTCCATTCCACGATCAATGTTTTATACCCGTCAATTAAACGTGGTGTGACTAAGGTAAGTATCTCCGATCGGATAATCTGAATCAGCTAAGGAGTCTCACGTTCGTGATTATAGGAAGCAATACTAAAAATCTCCACCTGAAAGATGATGCGATCGCACTATCTTGATCTTTGCCCTCTCTAGACTTCAACTTAACTATTGTGGGTGCAAAACTGTGACAAACAACGAGCATAATCTTCTATTCAGGGTGGTTTCTAAATCACTCAAGTATTTTCTATTGGCATTAGTAGGCTTTGCGATCGCCTACGTGGTTTCAATAATTTTGGGCGGCCAATATATTGTCATCCCACTGCTACCGTTAGTAAGAGACTTGATTTTGCGTTTAGGAATTATCCTGTTTTGTTTGATGGCAACAGCAATCGTTGTTGAGTCCTTGCGTTAGGGACATCAAAAGATTTGGTTGTGTTGCAAAAACTAACGGTATACAGGTCAAAGTGCTGAAAACAAAGTATTGATTTTGTTGAGAAACACCATTGATAAACCTCAAGCATCCATTCAAATTGCGTCACTTTTTGCCGGAGGTGATTCTCCCAAACACCAGACGGTATTAGAAATCTTCCCTGAGTTACCGAGACCAGGAAGAAATGTTGGAGTGACTGCATAACAGATCTCTCCCAAACGGATCTTTTGTCTTCGAGGAGTTTTTGCAACACAATCCATCATGAAACCCAACTTGAACAAGCAAAATAGTCAATATCAACCTCAAGACTTCTTGTTAAGCCTAGCCGAATTTCTTGAGAAAACTATTTGTGGTACGGGATTTGGTCGTTCGAGCCTTGTTATCGAGGTCGTGAAGAATAATGCTACTACGAAAAAGTACGCAATAATTCACGAGGGAGTTCCTAGCCAACGTTATGTTCTCACTCAAGAGCAAATGCAAAATTTGATTGAATTTTTAAAATCTGGAGGAAATCAAAACATTACTAACTAGTAGTTTGTCAATTTTTTTTACTGAGTAATAAAATTACATCAATTTTTCTTGGTGCAAGATGTGAGTTACCTTGATCTCCCTCGTTGCCTGCGATCGCCTTTGGTCAGTTGGCGTTGCTGAATTTGGTCATGAATTATGTGTGCATACATTTTTGTAGTTCGATGCCAAATCATTGTAGAGACGTAGCAATGCTACGTCTCTACATACCCGTGAATTGTAAATTCAT
>NZ_JACAEU010000204.1:0-32673 GCF_013388695.1 Fischerella sp. | reverse complement strand
TTTAATTATGTAAAAAAAGAAACTGCGAAGCATCATTATTCAAGCCCCCAATTTTAATTGTGGGGATTTCAATTTTGAATTTTGAATTTTGAATTTTTAATTGGAGCGAAGCGAGTGACTACCCTTAGACCTTTTTTCTTCAAAGCCAAAAGCTTCTAAAAGATAGCGCACATCATCAAAACTGACTTCTGGAGGTCGCCTGAGAAATTCCTCCACTAATTTTTTTAATTTGCCCATTGAGCGATAGTATCATATATAGTATCACATTCATGCTAAAAAATAGCATGATTATGCTACGGTCACAACTTGCAGCGATCGCCATCCGCAATCATTCCTTGAAAGTTCTCGAATGCTAAGGAATTTAGCAAAACGTTAATTTTTATTGAACTTTAGCAACACAAACGTTGTTTTAGTCGATTCCCCAATCCTTATCAGCAACGACATTTCAGACATTAGTAGGGGATGTAAACTTACAAGAAGCCAACTACTGCCAGGCCAGAACTTTTGAGAGAATCAAAAACGATTTAATAATTAAACGCTAAAAGTCCACCTCTTATTCGGGCACACTTGGTTTAATTTCAAGGGAGAACACTATCATGAAATTGGCTTACTGGATGTATGCAGGCCCTGCCCATATCGGCACTCTGCGGATCGCCAGTTCTTTCAAAAACGTTCATGCCATCATGCACGCACCATTGGGCGATGACTACTTTAACGTCATGCGCTCCATGCTGGAACGAGAGCGGGACTTCACCCCAGTAACTGCCAGTGTTGTTGACCGCAACGTTTTGGCACGCGGTTCCCAAGAAAAGGTAGTAGACAACATCACCCGCAAGGATAAGGAAGAAACCCCAGACCTGATTGTTCTTACCCCTACCTGCACCTCCAGTATTCTGCAAGAAGACCTGCAAAACTTTGTGGAACGGGCGCAGTTGGAAGCTAAAGGCGATGTGATGCTAGCGGATGTAAACCACTATCGCGTCAACGAACTGCAAGCAGCCGATCGCACTCTGCATCAAATTGTCCAATTCTATATTGAAAAAGCTCGCAAAAAGGGCGAACTCCCCACAGGTAAAACCGAAAAGCCCTCCGTCAATATCATCGGTATTTCTACCCTCGGCTTCCACAACCAGCACGACTGCACCGAGTTGAAGCGGTTGATGGCTGACTTAGGTATTGAGGTAAATGCTGTTATCCCTGAAGGTGCTTCCGTTCACGAGTTAAAGAATCTGCCTCGGGCTTGGTTCAATCTCGTACCTTACCGCGAACTTGGTGTAATGGCAGCTCGTTACCTAGAAGCAGAATTTGGGATGCCTTACATAGACATCACTCCAATGGGTGTAGTAGAAACTGCTCGTTGCATCCGTAAAATTCAGCAAGTAGTTAACGCCCAAGGCACTGATGTCGATTACGAAGAATTCATCAACGAGCAAACCCTGCATGTATCGCAGGCTGCTTGGTTCTCTCGCTCAATTGACTGTCAGAACTTGACCGGCAAAAAAGCAGTAGTCTTTGGTGATAATACTCATGCCGCTGCCATAACCAAAATTTTGGCACGGGAAATGGGCATTCACGTTGTCTGGGCTGGAACCTACTGCAAGTACGATGCTGATTGGTTCCGCGAACAAGTCAGCGAATACTGTGATGAAGTTATTATTACCGACGACCACGGCCAAATTGGAGATGCGATCGCTCGTGTCGAACCTGCTGCTATCTTCGGTACGCAAATGGAACGCCATGTCGGTAAGCGCCTGAACATTCCCTGCGGTGTGATTGCAGCACCCATCCACATCCAGAACTTCCCTATTGGTTACAAGCCATTCTTGGGTTACGAAGGTACTAACCAAATTGCCGATTTGGTATACAACTCCTTCACCTTAGGAATGGAAGACCATCTATTAGAAATTTTTGGTGGACACGACACTAAAGAAGTTATTACCAAGGGCATTTCAGCCGAATCTGACCTCAACTGGACTAAAGATGGTCTAGCAGAATTGAACAAGATTCCTGGCTTTGTGCGTGGTAAAGTAAAGCGCAACACCGAGAAATTTGCTCGTGAGCGAGGCATCAAAGATATCACGGTTGAAGTGCTGTATGCTGCCAAGGAAGCTGTAGGAGCTTAATTCCAATTCTCGCGCGATAGAAAATACCCTGGGAAATGATTCTGACAATCCCCACACAAAGCGCAGCAGCGTGTGGGGAAAACGTCAAATCCAATCCTCAGTCCCTAATCACCAATCCCCAATCCCTTTTACTCCACCCAATGCTTAGCCCGTTCCACTGCCTTTTGCCAAGTGGTAAAGTTAGCTATTGCATATCCACTGCCAACACCAGGCGAGAAATAACGGTCTATTTGCCGCTGTCGTACCAATTCCTCATAACTATCCCAAAATCCTGCCGCTAGACCAGCCGCCATTGCAATACCCTGAACAGTGGTATCGCGCATAACTGGACGTTCCACCGGAATACTTAACACATCTGCCTGGAACTGCATGAGGAAATTATTCTCACATGCACCACCATCCACTGTTAATTTCTGTATGGGTGCGCTGCTAGATCCACTGATTGCTTGCACGACTTCCTTGACTTGGTAGGCGATCGCTTCCAAAACAGCACGTACTATATGCTGCGATCGCACTACTGCGGTAATGCCAAAAAAGGCTCCCCTCGCACTCATATCCCAGTGGGGTGCGCCCAGTCCGCTAAATGCAGGTACAAAATATACACCGCCGTTATCATCAACTTGATTGGCGATCGCCTCTGTCTCATCAGCAGTTTTAATTAGTTTGATGCCATCCCGCAACCATTGGATACACGCTCCACTAGTAAACATACTACCTTCTAGAGCGTAGCCTACATCTAAACTGCCATTATGGTTTTGCGTCCATGCTACTGTAGAGATGAGTTGACGTTGAGAACGCACAATTTCTGAGCCAGTGTGAGCAACTAAAAAGCTACCAGTGCCGTAAGTACATTTCATTAAACCAGGGCGATCGCACCCGTGACCAAATAAAGCTGCCTGTTGATCGCCCAAGACAGCAGTGATGGGGATTTCCGCACTGATTACAGTAGTATCGGTGACACCAAATTGTCCTAAACTAGGCTGAATTTGGGGCAAGATCTGAACAGGAATTTTAAATAAATCCAGTAGAGTTTGATCCCATGCACAGCTTGCCAGATTCATCAACATTGTACGGCTGGCGTTACTGTGGTCAGTAGCATGAACTTTTCCACCTGTTAGTTTCCACAATATCCAAGTATCAATTGTGCCAGCTAAAACATGATTGAGGTCAATACCTGTCACATGATCTAACAGCCATCTGAGTTTGGTAGCAGAAAAGTAGGCGTCGATAACCAAACCAGTGCGATCGTAAATCTCCTCAGCATACCCTTGTGCTTGTAATTGATTGCACAAAGGAGCAGTGCGACGATCCTGCCAAACGATTGCCCGATGCAGAGGTTTTCCAGTGATTTTATCCCAAATTAAACAGGTTTCACGCTGTACGGTTAATCCTACCGCCGCAATATCACTGGGTGCTATTTGAGCATTTGCGATCGCAGTTTGCATCACCCAGCAACTATCTTGCCAAATTTCCTCGGCGTCATGCTCTAACCATCCAGGCTGAGGATAATACTGCGTTAGTTCTTTGTATGCCTGCCCAACAATTTTGCCAAGAGCGTCGAATACAAAAGCGCGGTTGCCTGTTGTACCTAAATCCAGTGCCAGGATGTATCCTGATGATGGGGTTTTACTCATTGTTTTGAATAATTTGCGCTCTTGTCAAATCAGTATATGTTGAAATTGGTGAGTGCAGGCGATCGCATTCAAGTAGAATAGCAGCTACCAACAGAAACTTAGCTTTGCATAAACACTTAGAATTTGAGATAAACTTACAACCTTAGTACATAATTATACAAATTCATAACGAATTAAATTTATAAAGACTCCGCGCCCCTCTGCGCCTACTCTGCGCTCCTGGAGCGTTTAAAAAAGCTACGATTTTACGCAAAGCTGTACTAAATTCTGTTACTTAACTTTCACAATTGGGATTAATAATATAAGTAATTTCACCGTTCAATTACTTATATGCAGTATCCTCTTGAACTCACGTTTAAATTCTGGGCATTTGCACCCCAAATGTCAGTAGTTGATGCTCAGGGAAATTTGGTATTCTACGTTAGACAGAAACTCTTCAAACTCAAGGAAGCAATTACCGTCTTTGCTGATACGGAGCGAACCCAACCGCTTTACTACATAAAAGCCGATCGCATTATTGACTTTTCAGCTCGCTATAACTTCACCGACGCCAGCGACATCCCTATTGGTGCTGTGAAAAGGCGAGGCATGAAATCCCTGTGGCGTGCGCGTTATGACATCTTTGATGGCGAAACATCCACCTTAAACATCCAAGAAAAAAACCCCTGGATCAAAGTTATGGATGCTCTATTTGCAGAACTGCCAATTGTGGGGATATTCAGTGGTTACGTGTTTAACCCAGTCTATTTAGTCAGCCGTGAGGATGGCACAGTTGTGATGCGTTTAGAGAAAATCCCTTCTTTTCTCTCTAGAAAATTTACGATCAAACCAGTCGATCAAATGAGCGATCGCGAAGAAAAGCAGGTGTTGTTAAGTTTGATGATGATGCTCCTGCTGGAAAGGACTCGCGGCTAGTTAGGATCGGGAAGATTAGCCCTAATCTATGTTTTGCAGCAGTGCCACAACATACAGCATGATGGCTGTGATAATATGAGAAACTGCTGCATCAATTTAGAAAGAAATAATTAATTGGATCATGGCTCTGACGCAACAGCGCAAACAAGAGATAATCTCGCAATACCAAGTTCATGAAACCGATACCGGCTCTGCCGATATCCAAGTTGCCATGCTCACGGAGCGTATCAACCGTCTTAGTGAACATCTCCAAGCCAATAAGAAGGACTTTTCTTCTCGTCGAGGCTTGTTGAAGTTGATCGGTCAACGTAAACGCCTTTTAGCCTATATACAGAAAGACGATCGGGAAAAATATCAAGCATTGATTGCCCGTCTCGGTATTCGTGGATAGGAAACTACCGCCTTATGTCTGCTGAAGAATCTGAACGCTTACCCTTTGAACCGAACAAAAAGCGCCAAAAACCAGCCAAAGCTACGAGTAAACCGACCGCTGCCAAACCAGAATCCCCAAAAAAGGAAAAGAAACCACGTAATAGCAAAGAAGAAGTTGGAATACCTCAAGTAGTCAGCCAACGGATGATACGCCGCGTCGCTGGCTTTTCTGGAGTGCCAACTTCTTTGGGTATTCTCACCCTCATTGCCAGCTATCTACTTTTGACCCAAGCTGGTATCAAACTGCCTCCTGTCGCCGTGTTACTGGTAAATATGGGATTCTTTGGTTTGGGAGTGTTGGGAATCTCTTACGGTGCTCTTTCTGCTTCTTGGGATGAGGAAAGAACCGGAACTCTGTTGGGTTGGAATGAATTTACCACCAATTGGGGACGGATGGTGTCAGCTTGGCGTGAATCTCGGCAGAAGAACATATAATTAATAGCGCTCAGATATCATATGCCAGCTGATTCGGGAATATAATGTTTTCCGTGTATTGAGTAGGTTTGAGAAAAATGTTGAAGTTTACGTTTCACAACTTCAACATTACTAAACTAATTAAAAATTTATAATTTTTTTATACTCAATACTAGCAGTAGCAAAACCACTGAGCGCTATATTTTTTAACTACTTTAGGGTCAGGACGACTTCCCAAACTTCGCCCTCAAAATAATGTTTTATATGTTTATATTTGTCCACTTACTTGGATAATAGCTAATAGCAACTAGCAATTAGCAACTGACATGATTGTAGTTATGAAAATTGGTTCCCCTGAGGCGGAAATCAACCGCGTCAGTGAGGAACTTACCACTTGGGGGCTGACTCCAGAAAAAATAGTTGGTAAGCACAAGGTAGTAATTGGTCTAGTAGGTGAAACTGCCGATTTAGATCCGTTACAAATTCAGGAAGTTAGCCCTTGGATTGAGCAAGTACTAAGGGTAGAACAGCCGTACAAACGAGCTAGCCGCCAATTCCGCCACGGAGAAGCCTCTGAGGTAGTGGTAAATACTCCCGATGGGGCTGTGACATTTGGCGAACACCACCCCTTGGTAGTGGTGGCTGGCCCTTGCTCAGTCGAAAATGAGGAGATGATCGTCGAGACGGCGCGGCGCGTCAGGGCGGCTGGAGCTAGGTTTCTGCGTGGTGGCGCATACAAACCCCGGACTTCGCCTTATGCCTTTCAAGGTCATGGTGAAAGCGCTTTAGAATTACTTGCAGCAGCGCGAGAAGCCAGCGGACTGGGCATCATTACAGAAGTTATGGACGCTGCTGATTTAGATAAAATCGCAGAAATTGCCGATGTAGTTCAGGTAGGTGCGAGAAATATGCAAAACTTCTCCCTACTAAAGAAAGTGGGAGCACAACCAAAACCTGTTCTCCTCAAGCGCGGAATGTCGGCAACTATTGAAGAATGGTTAATGGCTGCTGAATATATTCTGGCAGCGGGAAATCCAAATGTAATTTTATGCGAGCGGGGAATTCGCACTTTTGATCGCCAGTACACCCGCAATACCCTGGATATATCAGCAATACCAGTATTGCGAAACCTGACTCACCTGCCGATTATGATTGACCCAAGTCACGGTACAGGTTGGGCAGCTCATGTACCTTCAATGGCAATGGCGTCTATTGCTGCTGGATGTGATTCTCTGATGATTGAGGTTCACCCCAATCCGAAGAAAGCTTTGTCAGATGGTCCTCAATCTTTAACACCAGAGGCTTTCGATCAGTTGATGCAAGAACTGGGAGTAATTGGTAAGGCTGTTGGGCGCTGGCCGCAACCAGCTGTGGCTTTAGCATAGCAGTTTTAAGTTTTTAAAGGCTACCAAAAGCTCCGTCTGAATTTTTGATTCAGACGGGGTACTTCACCGATTAGCCATTAGTTCTGGTGTTAGGGCGAAGGTAAGAACAGTTTCATCTACTCCTTTTAGTTCTAGCGGACTACCTTTAATAATTTCTTCTTCTTGCAAATAATCCGCGACGGCAGCAGAAACCAAGATAGTACCAGGAGCTGCTGCTTGTTGCAACCTAGCAGCAATATTTACGCTTGGGCCAATTGCTGTATAGTCGGCGCGTTCAACACTACCAAACATACCTACAACAGCAGTACCTTGGTGGATACCACAGCGAAACTGCACGCTCTGACGTTCGGTAGTGTCGAAAACACCTTGCTCTCGCCAGTGTTCGTTTAACTGTTCTAGCGATCGCAGCATTGCTCTAGCTGTATTGACGGCACGTCGCACCTGTTCATTAGGTGTCAGTTCTTCCGGCGCTCCAAACAAAGCTAGAATGGCATCTCCCATAAATTTATCCACAGTGCCGCCGTTATCAAACACTGCTCTGGTCATTACTTCTAAATATTGATTCAGCAACTCTGCCACCCGTCGCGATCTGAGGGTATTTGCTAGCTGGGTAAAACCGACAATATCACTGAATAAAACTGTAATTAAGCGCGGTTCCGGTCGCAAATCCAAGACTAAATCTCCGGCTGCGGCTTTTTGCACCAAAGCCGGAGGCAAAAAGCGCTGGAGTACTGATTCAGTCAGATAAGTATTTAGCTCTACAACTCGTCGTTCATTTTCTTTTAAGGCCAGGAGATTTCGTACTTCTGCCAAAAGTTCTCGGTCATTAAATGGCTTGGCTAAATAAGCATCTGCACCACGTTCTGTACCTTCAATGCGAGTTTCTTCATCCACTTTTGCCGTTAACAGGATAATTGGCGTTCCTTTCAATTTCTCCTCGTTACGGATCATCTTAATCATCTCTAGTCCTGATACCAAGGGCATCATCAAGTCGCTGACAATTAAACTAGGTACAATTTCCTTAGCGAACCGGAATCCTTCTAAACCATTACGCGCTGTCCGCACTTGATACCCACTGTCGCGGAGAATACTGGATACATAGGTTCGCAGATCTGGATTGTCGTCTACCACCAGGATTGAGGAGTGGGGGAAAGTAGAAAAATCAGTGTTCCCCTCCTCTGTCTCTCTTCCACTCCTCATTTCCTCTTCTATCAGCTCTAAATCCGCCAACTCTATAGCAGCACGGCTAATATTAACTTCAGCAGGTGCATCCATGACCTGACTCTGAGGTAGGTGAGTGCTACCAGCAAGCAACCAGACGCTAAAAGTAGTGCCTTCACCATAAACTGATTCCACGGTAACTTTACCACCGTGGAGTTCCACCAATTCTTTGACTAAAGCTAAACCCAAACCCGTACCTTCATAGGAGCGGTTTTCTGAACCTTCAGCTTGACGGAAACGTTCAAACAGCAAGGGGATTTGTTCTTGAAGAATGCCGATACCAGTGTCTTTTACTGTCAAGATACAATTATCACCATGAGATTTTACTCCTACAGTAATAGTGCCGCCTTCGGGAGTAAATTTCATGGCATTAGACAGGAGGTTGTAAACCACCTTGTCGAATTTTTCCATGTCCAAGTACACTCTTAGACATTCACTCGTCTCATTGACTAGATGCAATCCTTTTTTCTCACAATAAGGGCGGAACGACTCGACAATTTGGCTAACAAATTCGACTAAATCGCAGGGACGAAAATTTGGCTGCATTCGACCTGCATCTAAGCGTTGCAGATCCAGAAGTTGATTTACCAATCGCAACAGGCGACGGGAGTTACGCAGGGCGATCGCACTTTGTTCGTAAGATAATCCCTCTTTAGAAGCTACAGCTGACTCTAACGGCCCTTGAATGAGGGTAATCGGCGTACGGAATTCGTGGGAGATATTTTGGAAGAATTCGGTTTTTTGTTTATCTAGTTCCAGTAAACGTTCTGCTTGTTCGCGGGTTTTTTGGTACAAGTGAGATTGTTGCACTGCGATCGCCGCTTGCGCTGCTACCGCTTTTGCTAACTCAATTTCTGAAGTTAACCACTGACGCGCTTTATTACCTTGACGTAGAGTAATACTACCGATGCTTTTACCATCAGCAAGTAAGGGAACTACCATGAGCGATCGGGCTGGCACTCGTAAAGGCAAATCAAATCCCTTGATCTCTGGTGAACACTCACTCATGTCAGCAACGATCGCCGGCTCTTGCGTCCGTAACATTTCTTGCAGAATTGGATTTCCTTTGATCGGTGCTTGAGATTGAGGTAAGTTGGGAGCGCCGATTTCCTCAGTATCTATTGGCTTTTTAGTTGCTGCATCTTCAGAACTGTCATATAAGCCCACGCAACGGACAAACTCATCATCTTCTGTCCATAAAGACAGAACACAGCCATCCACTTGCAAGGCTTGCCCTAATTGTTGGGTGATAGCTGCAAAGATATCTTGTGGGTCTAGGCTAGAGCGAATAGCACTGGTAATCGTATTAATTAGGGTTTCCCGTTGAGCAAGGGCGCGTACTTGCTCGTAAGCATAAGCCTGAGACAAAGCTAGGGCTGCTTGATCTGCTACAACCGTCACCAACTGCACTTCGTCATCACTCCAGACGCGGGGCGCATGGCATTGGTGCAGTGCCAGCACAGCCATAAGTTCTTGTCGGCAGATTAGAGGCACAACCAAGCTAGAACAAATATTAGCTTCAGCAAAAGCAGCGGCACGCGATCGCAATTTGGGAGTATCACCCTGGATGCGTTCATCGCTTATTACATCATTAATTATCTGTGCTTCCCGGGTTTCCCAGACTGTCTGAGCCAACAGAGGTGATGGGGTGGTGGGGTGGTGGGGTGTGCTGGTGCTTTTTTCTCCCCCTCTCCCCCTCTCCCCCTCTCCCACTCTTTGAGAGAGCGCCTTCTGGTAAATAAATCCTTCGTCTATCAGCTGGTTATCCTGGAAAGGACGTAAGAGGCAAACATCCACTTCCAGCATATGACCAACTGTGTCCACAATTGTTTGCAGAATTTGTCGATAATCTAAAGCACCTCGAATCGTATTTGTGACGGTGTTGAGCAGGGATTCCTGACGAAGTGTGCGAGTCAGTTCACGAGTGCGGGCTTTGAGGACATTGTGGGTATCCAAGGCTTGGCGCACTACTGCTTTGAGTTCCTCTGCTTCCCACGGTTTGGTGACGTATTTGAATACCTTACCAGAGTTGATGGCTTCTACCAAGTCTTCGACATCTGTATAGCCAGTCAAAATAATGCGGATAATGTCGGGATACTGAGTTGCTGTCAGACTTAAAAATTCTGTACCGCTCATCATCGGCATTCGCTGGTCAGAGATGATTACTGATACATCTCCCTCTTGCGCCAGCAGATCCAATGCAGCTGGGCCAGAACTCGCCCTCAATACCTTATAGTCGCGATAAAAGGTGCGGTAAAGCAAGTCAAGGTTGTCAGGTTCGTCATCGACAACTAAAATTTTAGGCTTATTGTTTGCTTGGGATTTCATGCACCGCTTTCCTGCTGCAAAGGCAGTGGGATAAACAATAATCTGATCAGATAGAGATGAAACTGACTCAGGTAAGAGCAGAGCATTTCGACGACCTAGGCCGTTTGCCTACATGACTGCTGACTGGAAGAATTAGCTTACAGTCATATGCCGATTGCCATTTGCTCTGGTGCACCCCAATTAGTTTTATGCTCAGTGTTAGTCTTACAGAATTTGTCTTTGCTTGCCACATCTCTTCTCACCTCCAGTGAGAATTGTCGTATATCATACACAGCAATCCAGACTGGCTGAAAAATCCAACTGAAGCTGCATATTAATTTTTCCCGTGGCAGCACCGACACTAACACTTTTAGGTAAATTTTATTTATGACAGTCATTATCAAGTTAGCAACCTTACAATAATTAAGATGAATGGGCAAAGTATACTATCAGACAAATAGCCATTTATAATTTAGCCATCAGGATGAGCGGCAAGGCAACTGATAGTATTAGCTTAAGTAGGGGTTAGGTATTAGGGATATTAATTCGAGCAAATGCGGCATGAGGTCTACAACCCCTAAATATGAATTAGGATTAGGTCATAATATTGAGATAATGTAGGGGAATCACCGCCTTGGGGAGCCAGCACATCAGGGTGAATCAGCGCTGCGGGAGGGTTTCCCTCTTCAGGCGACTGTGTAGACGCACTTACCTGCCACTCCCACTTCTCGTAGAGTAGGGAAGTTCTCTCTCCGTTGTAGCGACTGGCGTTGGCTTCGCCGACTTAAAGCGTCTACTGTCAATAAGGAAGCTTTAACCTCTGCTAACTAATTGTAGTATCTTAGATTTTAGTGGTAAGGGCAATCAACCACTTTCTAATAAACCCTTCTAGCGCCAAGTTGAATGAACTTAGTAGTTCTGAGTTTTCACACAGGTTGGATGCTGTTTTAGGATATTTGAAGATTTTCGTTCTATCAATTCAACACGAAACTAGCCTTGACACCTTGGTTTTTCCAACAATCCCATCAACAGCCAGTCACAGCATCCGCCAAGCAAACTTCCTGTCGGTTCCTAATCCGTGCGGCTACACCTGCTGATTTGACTGAAGTTGCCCAAATTATTGCTGAAAGCTTTCATTCCCAAAAAGGTTTCTGGGGATGGGCTTTTCCTTTGCTACGTCTGGGTATTTACGAAGATCTAAGACACCGTCTGGCATCACCTGCACCCCATCACGTCTGCTTAGTTGCTGTTGATACTACTGCTGGTACAGCTAATAACATAGCTGGCACTGTAGAATTAGGTGTGCGATTCAGCGATTATTGGACTGAGGCTGGCAGAAGCTTTCCTTATCTGTCTAATTTAGCAGTTTGCTCAAAATATCGCAGACAAGGTGCTGCTTCACAGCTACTTGAAGCTAGTGATAAAGTTGCTAGAGAATGGGGATTTGAAGACATATATCTCCATGTTTTGGAAAATAACCATCAGGCACAGCAACTTTATTTTAAGTTCGGATATCGAGTACATAAGGTTGAATCTAATTGGAATACATTCTTTTTTAAACGCTCACAGCAGATATTATTGCATAAGCATCTTTTACTGAATTCAACAAGCTAGCTTTCTGTTTGTATAAGTAAATTTGGACAAATTTGGATATTGCCACTACTTTGGCAAGCAAGCTTTCATAAGTTTTGCAAATCAGAGAACCAATTCATCTGATAGAGTATCCAGCTATTCTCAGGCAAATATACTTATTTTTTAGCTAATTCTTGCTTTGGCAATTTGCATAACTCTATATTAAATTGATTAAAATAATATCTATATTGTTTGGCAGCCATTTAATGATGACATTAGCTATATAGTGAATTTATGAGGTAGTTTTTTTTGAAAAAATCAAATTTTTTGTTATTACTTTCCCAAACAATTTTATCTAGAGCTTTTGTTTTGATACACTTATTAATATATCAAAACAAAAATATATATTATTGAATAATTTGATTTCTTCGATGTTGTAATTGTGAAATCTTTATTATATGTAGAATAAAATCTAAATGAAAAACATTTGTTGCTATCAGATAGATTATGATTTTATAATCAGCGAAAATACTATAAATAAACAGTCAATTCCTTACAATAACTTTTTATTAAAATTACTCATCTTTATAGAAACTTTAAAAAAACACACCTATAGTTGCAGACAAATCAAATCAAATCTCATAAAATATGATTACTCAAATCTTGAATCAGTTCTATTTAATTTTATCATAGCTACATTGACGACCAAAAAGTCTTCATAATAAGAAAAAACCAAAACTTTGATTGAATAGTAGTTTCTCTATTTAATTGCAAACGAGTACTAGATTCATCTCCATTTTGAAAAAAGATGGATAGCGACAAACACCCACGCTATCAGACCGCTATGGTATCTACTTATTACCCTGACACCAGTTTCCTTGACTATATTGTCATGCCAGATGGAACTGAGCAATCCTATGGCTCGGATATCCTGACAAAGCTGCTGAGCGAAAAAGTTTTCATTGTTAACAGTCGAAGACGCAATGGATTAATACTCTTTAAACGCTATCATGCGGAGTTTGCTGGACCAGGAGCAGCAGTAGGTGGCGAATACGATCGCGATTGTCAAGGAGCATTGCCAATAGGAAATCTGTCATTATTGACTCCCGAAACTAATGAAGAACGCCAGAAAGCTTTCTTGATTCGGCGACAGTGGATTAGGTTGATTAAACAAATTACAGAAAACCCGGTTCCTGGTCAGCGAGTTCAAAAGATTCTCGATCAATTTGAACAATACTTTCCACTGGAGATAGTGAATAAATTGCCGAATGAGGCATTTGCCCTTTTAGTGGGTGTGCTGCCACAAACTGTTTCAATAGTACGCCATTTGGGCAGCGATCTAGACAGTGGGTGTAGTTACTGAGTTAATTGCTCAGATTTCAAGCCTGTCAAAGCAGCTTGCAATCTTGTTAGTGTGCGGATATTTTCTTGAGGAGTTCCTACGGTTATTCGCAATCCTCCGCTAATTTCCCGGATAAGAGTACCATTAGCCTTAAGTTTTTGGTTGAGATTTTTTAAAGCAGCGTCTTGTGGGTGAGAGTGATTTTGTTTGAGACGCAGGTAAATAAAGTTAGTAGCACTATCCCAAACTTGTAATTCTGGTTGTTGTGAGAGAGTTTCGATCAGTTTGGCTCGTTCAGAGAGTGTTTGTGATATTGAATTGAGCAAAAGTTTACGGTTTTGCAAAGCAACTAATGCTGACGTGATTGAAAAACTGGGAAGATTGTAGGGTAAGCGGACTTTTTCTATAATGGTTATTAATTCAGGATGGGCAATGCAATAGCCAACACGCATGGCTGCCAATCGGAAAGCTTTAGAAAATGTGCGTAGTATTACCCAGTTAGGACGGTGTGACAATTCATTTACTAAAGTAGTCTGACTAAATTCAAAGTAAGCTTCATCAATTACTACTAAAATATGCTCTGGCAGACTCCTTAACCATGCCAACTCTGCCGTAGTTAAGGCATTGGCAGTAGGAGAATTGGGATGAACTACAAAAACTGCCCGAATAGGGGGGTTTTGAGTTTGTTCTAGGGCAGTTTGTGCTGCTGTTAAATCAATTTCAAAATTCGCTTCATTTCTAGTTACTTGCACCACAGGGATGCTCAAAACTTGCGCCAATATGGCGTACATAGAAAAGGTGGGATTAGCGACGAGAATTGACCCTTCTCCAAGACAGCTAGCAATTAATATTGAACGGATGAGTTCATCTGAACCATTACCAACAGAAATATTAGCGGTAGTAAAAACAGAAGTCCCCAGACTAGCTGATTCATTGATGTACTCAGCGATCGCATTCTTAAGTTCTTCATGTCCACCATCGGGATAACGGTTAGTCTCAATGACCTGTTGATAAGTCCATGCCAGTTTTTCTTTTAACTCTGGTGGCAAATCATAGGGACTCTCATTTGTATCTAGACGATCCAACTGAGTCTGTGATGAGACTGGTTGGGCAGTACCGCTGCTGGGGTGCGGTTTGTAAGCGGTAAATTGGGCTAAATCTGAGCGAATGAATGGCAGCATAATTAGTCAATAGTCAATAGTCAATAGTCATTTGTCATCAGCAAGAAACAAAGAACATTACGCTGAGGACTGAGCATTATACAACTTTAAGGTAGTTGGCAGAACTGCCGAATTGCCTGCCAAATTTCTGCCATGACGTTAGCTAGGGCATGGTCACTGTTGAGTTCTACTAACTCTACCCAAGGACGCGATTTGGCAAAATCCCGACTGGCTTGGATTGGGATAACCTCATCATTTTTTCCATGTAGAATAAGAGTTGGGATAGAGCGTTGTAACATTTCTTCTTGGTATTGAGCGGCATCGGTTACAAAATCGTAACTCAAGGGAAGCGATCGCCCTTCTCCGTAGTGATAAACCATCAGATATTTTTCTTGCTGCCAGTGCTGCACTTGTTCATCCCCTAGCTGGGGCAGCCAATGGGATAAAAACCCAAAGGCTGGTGCTAGCAAAACTAGTCGCTGCACCTGTGGGTGTTGCTGTCCTAAGTGGGCAGCTGTCAATCCGCCCAAACTTGAACCAATTAGAGTCACTGGTGCAGAATTTGAGGGAAATTCAGCGGCAACTTGTTTGATCTGCTGCGTAATTGTCAGATGGGAAAAATCCCCAAAATTTAAATCTGGAACTTGCAGCTTGATATTGCATTCTGCAAAGCGATCGCATATGTAACAAGCTTTAGCAGAATTAGGACTCGATGCAAAGCCATGAAGATAGATATATTCGCTAGACATTTAGCTTTTGTAATTAGTTGGTTAGTAGTTAGTGGTTAGTAGTTAGTAGTCAACAATAACCAACTATCAACAACCAACTACCAACAACCAACAAATAACAATTACCGCATTGTGACAAATTCTTCTGCTGCTGTGGGATGAATACCGACAGTGGCGTCAAAATCTTTTTTAGTTGCGCCCATTTTGACGGCGATCGCTACACCTTGAATGATCTCAGCGGCATTTTCTCCTACCATGTGCGCGCCTAGCACTTTATCGGTATTAGCATCCACCACTAACTTCATCATTGTTCTTTCTTCAGCACCTGTCAAACTGTGGAACAACGGACGGAAGCGAGTGCGATATATTTTTACTCCGTCATCTCCCAACTTTTGGCGGGCTTGGTCTTCTGTCAAACCAACTGTAGCCGCCTCAGGTGTGGAAAATACTGCCGTTGCCACATTTTCATGACTGAATATACGACGGTTTTCACCGAATTCACTATCTGCAAAAGCACGACCTTCCCCAATTGCAACCGGAGTTAAATTCATGCGGTCAGTAACATCACCGACTGCAAAGATATTAGCTTGAGAGGTTTGACTGTACTCATTAACAGCGATCGCATTCATCGTGCTGTATCCCGGCCCTTCGATAGAACTATCTACTAGTTCTACTCCAGCATTTTCCAAACCCAGTCCGTCTACATTTGGGGCACGACCAGTTGCTACCAAAAACACATCGGCAATTACAGGTTCTGTATGTTCTCCGGATAAATTGATCTGCAATCCTTCTGATACTTTTTCAACTGCCGTTACCACAGTATTTTGGATGATTTTAATACCGTGTTGAGTCATCCCTTCTTGGATGTTAGTGCGGATATCTTCATCGAAACCTTTGAGGATGAGGTCTTTACGAATGATTTGGGTAACTTCACATCCCAAACCGCGCATTATACAAGCAAACTCTGTGCCGATGTAACCTGCACCAATAACAGCAATGTGCTTCGGTTTTTCTTTCAGATGAAACATTTCATTGGAGGTAATACCATATTCCATTCCTGGCAAATCAGGCTTGATTGGACGACCTCCAACAGCAATTAAAATTTTGTCTGCGGTAACTTTGCTTCTTTGTACAGACGTTTCATGAAACGTCTCTACCTCAACAGTGTGCGGATCTAGGAGAGTAGCGCGACTGGGAATGAGTTGCACTCCCGCTTTTTCTAAGAAGCTAATATGTAGCTGTGAAAGTCGCCGTACTTCCTTATCTATAGCAGTGATGAAATATTCCCAGTCCAACTCAGCTTCGCCTACCTTCCAGCCATAGCCTGCGGCATCGTGAAATAATGCTGGAAAGTGGGAACTGTAGACCATCAGTTTTTTGGGAATGCAACCACGGATAACACAAGTACCGCCGACTAAATCATGTTCGGCTATAGCAACTTTTGCCCCGTAGCTAGCAGCGCGCTTGGAAGCCGCTAAACCCCCAGAACCAGCACCAATGACAAACAGGTCGTAATCGTATGTCATAAAATTTGGTGTTCCTCTAGCAACAATTAAACCTTGTAGACTTACGCAGGAGAAAAGGAAGCTAAGGGAGAAGAATTTATCTCTGCCTTTTACCTTTTCTCTTATTGTCAGTCTTGCCCTTGATTTAATTTAACGCTAGGAATTCTTCTGTCGTAATCAAATATCATGACTTTTGAGAAGTATGAAGAGCTTTCGCCCCTAATTCCCATTGCAAGCGCGGTCGTGAGGGCCGATGAGTTCCCCGCGTCATTATCTGTAGCCGTCTTTTGGAAAATTGATATTAGCTTTATTTGCCTAGTATAGCCCTTAACCTGAATCGGTTTTGCCTGGAAAATTTTTGGCAAACAAACAAAAACTACAAACATTTGCACAAATTTTTGCCAAGATTATATTATTTCCCCTAATAGTCACTTGGCAAAAATCAGCATGAGTGAAAAATCAATAGAAGGCTATGGCAAAGGTTATCTAGTCCTGCTTTTGCCAATCTCGTTTTTGATAATTTTCTTAGTTGCTACCTGGCGAATTTGGCTGGCGGCAATTGTGCTCATCATAGGTTTGAATATTTGGCAGCGCTACCAATGGCAAAAGTGGTGTCTGCAAGTGAATCCGATGTTTAATCAATTGATTCGGGAAACTCAAGGCAGAATCACGCCGATGGACTTGGCAATTAAGGGTAATTTTTCCGGGGAAACGGCAAAACGCTATCTAGATACAAAAGCGTCAGAATTTGGTGCCAGTATTGTTGACTCTGAGGAAGGCAGTAAGGTTTATTACTTTATGACTGCTAGTACTCTTGCTAGTATCTTTGACAGTAGCGAGCCAGTAGAAGAACTTCCTCCCCAACACGCTGCCAAAACCATTGAACCTTTATTAGCACCACCGCCTCCCAAACCTCAGCAGGAAGAACCAAAAGAACCCGAAACTGAAACATTACCGCAAACCCATCAGGAGGAAGTTAAAAAACCACTAGAAAAACAGTTGATTTTTGGCTCTCTGATTCAATCTGAGCTTGCAAAGCGTCTCAATGTCTATTCCAGCACGGTATACAAACGGCGAGACGATCCAGATTTTCCTGAGTGGAGTCGTAGCAGAGATCCAGATGGCATCGCCTGGACATACTCCCCAAAAACAAAGGAGTTTTTTCCTCTAGAAGAAGGTAAAAGTTAAAGGTCAAAAAGCAAAAGAAACAACTTTGATTGTTTTGTTTTTACTTTTTACTTTTTACTTCTAAACCAACTGCTTCGGAGATAGAATTTAATCCATTTTGTTCTAACTTAGCAAGCAAGCCTTCGAGAATACGGCGTACCATCATTGGGCCAGAGTAGATCCAGCCTGTATAGACTTGGATAAGGCAAGCACCAGCAGTAATCTTCTCCCAGGCATCTTCGGGGGTAAAAATGCCACCAACGCCAATAATCGGCATTTGTCCTTGTGTTTGCTGCCAAATAAACCTAATAATATCTGTGGAGCGATCGCGCAGTGGCGCACCACTAATTCCACCAGTTTCTTCTTGCGGTGACTTGCCTGTTTTGGCAATCACCCGTGTTTTCAATCCATCGCGACGGATGGTGGTATTAGTGGCAATAATTCCTGCCAATTGATAGCTTTTTATCAAGCAAATAATGTCAGCGATCGCTTCCCATTCCAAATCAGGCGCTATCTTGACAAAAATAGGCTTTTGTGTTGTATTTTCTTGTTGCAGTGCCTCCAAGATCGAACTAAGCATGGTTGCATCTTGGAGCGATCGCAACCCAGGTGTATTGGGAGAAGACACGTTAACAACAAAGTAGTCTCCCAGATGCTTGAGTAAGCGAAAACTATTAAGATAATCGCTTGCAGCTTCTTCTAGAGGTGTTACCTTAGATTTACCCAGATTTATACCTATAGGTATTGTAGGAGCAAATTGTTGCTTACGTTCTGCTAATCGCGCCGCCATTGTTGCTGCACCGCTATTGTTAAAGCCCATGCGATTGAGAGCGGCTTTGTCTAAAGGCAAACGAAACAGGCGAGGATGGGGATTGCCTGGCTGGGCGTGAAAAGTTACAGTTCCCACTTCTGCAAAGCCAAAACCTAGACTTGACCAGATATCAGTGGCAACCCCATCTTTATCAAATCCAGCTGCCAAGCCTACAGGATTGGGGAAGTGCAGGCCAAACAGGTTTTGTTCTAGGCGTTTATCAGCAAGACACAGCGACTGCTGTAGGCGTTTGGCTGCCCAGCTAGCGCCGGGACTGCTATTGTTTGCCAGCCAACTAAGACTGCGAATCGTTGAAGAGTGCAGCCACTCCGGATCTGCGTTAAGCAAATTGAATAAGAAGGGACGAATTAAAGCTTGATAAATATCCATTTTTTTAGCCATTACCGACTGAGAGCTAATTCACATTAGGTATAAGGGATTCCCAAGAAATAAATTATCCCGGATTGTGGGGTGGAGAGAAGTTGCCGGGGAGATGTTCTTTCCGGCAAACTTCGGAGCATCCTGCCCGCCTCTGGGATGGGACGGGTGAGGACACCCATCCCACAAGAAAATTTGGGATGTTTTTTTATTTGGAAGTCCCTAAATCGTTAGTTACGTCCATCAAAATTCGAGATTAAGCACCATAGTCATATTTAGTTCGGGTGTTATTCTGGGCATCTTATAAAAAAGGGCATGAAGGTTAAAACTACCCTTTCCCCGACTTCTGCAAGAAGTCTAGTGATACCAAGAATCTGTCAAATTTTAGAGGACAGAGTGTCAAATATTAACAAGCTATGTTTAATGGTAATCAGATGAGGCAGCCACAAAAACTCACAGCGGCCGAACAACAAATCCTTTCCTTGGGGCGTATTCTTCAGAGCCTCAGGGAAGAAGATAATGTTGATGCTCTGATTGCTACCACAATTTCTTATCTGCAAGAGCAGTTTGATTACAGCCTGATTTGGATTGCCTTTTACGATCGCCTGAATCACATGTTATTTGGCAAAGGCGGCACAACCCCTAGTAGTGATACCAGTTTTTTAAAACAAAGGGTGGTTCTTAATCCTGGGGATTTATTAGAGCAAGTAGTGATTGAACAACGCCCCTTGGGTGTAGCTGATTTGCGATCTGAAATGCGGGTTGAAGGATGGCAGCAATTGGCACAAAAATTCAATATCCAAGGGACAATTATTGTCCCTATTTGCTACAAAAACCGCTGTTTGGGCTTGGTGCTACTTGGTTATGAACGCTGGGGTTACTTACTCAGTGGGGAAGCCAGAGCAAGATTGATGATGGTTTTAGGTGAATTGGGGGCTGCACTTCATGAAATGGAAATGGATTTGCAGCACAAGCAAACCCAGCGCCTTGACGAGCCATTATTAAAATTGCTGGAAAATCTACGAACTGTCAATAACTTAGAGCAAAGGCTAGAAGTTGTAGTAGAGGCAACCCATCAATTTGTTTTACCTACCCACACAAATATTTACTGGTTTGAACGAGAAGGATATTACTTTTGGCGACGGGTGAGTAACAGAAATGCCAATAGCAGTTTTTTCCAGAAAAGTCAGCAAGCAGAAACGAAAATTACCGTACATGAATTGAGCGACTTTTATATTGCTTTATCGGTAAATGAAATTGTCTGGATTGGAGAAGGGCGCAGTTCCCTACAGAGCAATTTCACCGTGACGCTGCTGCAACGTCTGGGCGTGCGTAGTCTCTTAGCTGCTCCGATCATCTGGCAAAAGGAGCTGCTGGGCTTTCTGGCAGTGGAAAACACAGAAGCCCGCATTTGGACTGAGACTGATAAAAATTTTGTCAAGAGTGCTGCTGGGTTAATTTCCTTAATCACCCCTTTAGAGGAGACAGAAACTACTATCCAAAGAATTCAAGATGATGCTTATCTGACTGGTCAAATTGCTCAAGGTATTTATAGCGATCGCGATATTCAAGAAATCTTAGCGAACTGTGGCGCAAAAGTTTTGCAACGCTTGGCTGCGATGCGATTTCTGTTGTTACATTACGACCCTGACCAGAATAGTTATCAAATTTTTTACCAAACTCAACCGTACAATCGCCGCCCTTTAACATGTACTCTCGATGCTCTTAAAGATGTAGATTGGCAGCTTCTGCTGCGTTCAACTGAGGCGGTAGCAATTGAAAATTTAGATTCAGATTTGCGGTTTTTTAACTGGCGTCCTCCTTTCATTGGCAATGGGGTGCGATCGCTTTTAATTAGTAACTGCGCTGTTGGTAACGCACCAAAAGTTCTGTTGGCGATCGCTACTGAAGCTGATCGCAGTTGGACATCCTTGGAAAAGGAATTAGTACAGGTTGTTGGTCAACAAATTGGTGTAGTGATGCGGCAATGGCAGTTGCACTACCAGACTGAACAACAGCAAAAAATTTTGCAAAGCTTTCAAAAATGCCTCCGCATCCTGGAAAAATCCCAAACTGCCACAACCCAGACCCTCAAGCACCTAGAACGCACAGCACTGGAACAAATTGCATCTTTTCTCAATTGTTCCCTAACGCTAATGTTATCCTGGCAACCTGGAGAGAATATCGCCAAAATTATACCTGGAGTTATTGCTAATTCTCAGTTTGAGATTCTCACGGACTCACTAGTACCACTGCAAACTGAAGCTTTGATCCAGTGGGCGCTAGTTACGGATGGTATTTTGCCTCTAACTGTGAACGATCTACCTCCTACAACTAGGACATGGTTGAATGGTGCTGGCATCGGTCAAATTTTAGTAATGGCATTACGCACTACTGCTGATTATCAACCTACAGGTGTGGTGGTAATAGCAGACCATTACGAACGTCAATGGTCAGAGGATAGTCTCAATGCTACAGAAACTCTAGTTTGCCAACTAGCTTGGTCGCGGCGATGGCTACAAATTACTCAAATGCTTGAGTCTAGAACAGAAGAACTCCAACAACTCAACTGGTACAAACATCGTCGTTTACAGGATATCCAAAGAACTGTGACGCAGCTACTCACCCAAATGCACGATTTGGGCATTCCTGCAAATGAACTGACTCATATGCGCTATCAGCAACTACTGCGACAGTTAGACAATACCACCGCTTCAATGACGGCACTGTTAAAACTCGAACTGTGGCAGTTGCAGATGAGTTTAGAAAGTATTCCTATAGCCAGTTTGCTGAAACGATCGCTCGAACGAGTTGACAATTTACTCAAACAACAAAAGTTATGGGTGGGTGTGCATGGTTTGGGACAAAAAGAGGAGGGTGAAGAGTCAGAGAAAAACTATTCTTTGTTGCCTCACTCTTCGCTGGCGATCGCTGGCGATGTTGTCAAAATAGAATTAGTTCTGCATGAATTACTGGTTGCTGCCTGTCAGCGTTCTACAGGTGGGGGCAGAATTGATATCTGGTGTCGCCGCTTAGATGAACGCCTATTGGAAGTCTCGATTACAGATAATGGCAGTATTGAACCTCAGTTACTGATAGAACTCCATCAAGATACACCTAAAGATGTACTTGCCCCCTCCAGGCTTGAGCAACTACCCGGACTGCATCTGACGATCTGCCAAAAACTCATGCATCAACTTGGTGGAGAATTGCATTTCTATCAATTACCAGATAGCCGGGTGGTTAGTCGCTTGTTATTACCGTTGGCAAGTAACAATTATTAGTCATAGCGTTCAGCGTTTTTAAGTATTTTCGCTGGAATTATTTGTGATAAAAAACATAAGAATTTACAAGATATTTTTTGAGGGTATAACCCATCATCTTTCAATTTACTTTCCAAAAAAATTAGCTGTGGATTAATCTGTTTATCTCTTGTTATAGCTGTTGTCAGGTAGGTTAGAACATAATCTGATCGTAAAACCCTGACACCAAAGGACTTTCAAGCCTGTTCCCCGTTAAGAGTTCCCTGTTCCCTGCTATATCTGACAAAAACAGAAAATCTTTTCTAGCTCGGCTTTTGCTTTCATTTATAACTATCTAAGCATTTGCCTGTATTTTTATATACTGCATTACAACCCATCTACAAGTATAAGTTTTTTTTCAGTGATTTTCGATACAGAAAAAGCCAAAATATTTGCCACTATTGATTTACCGAAATTTAAACTTTGCAGAGTGAATTTTTAATTAATTATCAGGGGAGTAACTCCAGTATTGTTTAATAAAAGTCATCTACTTTTGTAACAAACTGGTTATAATTGATTTCCAATCGTAAGTGAAATCAATTTCAAATCTGCACAGTAAAAATATGGGACGTGCCCGTTCTAAATCTGACCTACCTAGCAAAATTTGTCCGGTATGTCAGCGCCCTTTTACTTGGCGCAAAAAATGGGCAGATTGCTGGGAAGAGGTGAAATACTGTTCGGAACGTTGCCGTCGTCGCCGTGCTGCGACTAAAAATGAAACCGATGAATCATAAAACTATTTGACTCAAATTACACAAATCAAGAGGAGATGAAGTTACAAGTGCTACCTAAATTAATTATTCATGGAGGGGCTGGTAGTTCTTTACACGGAAAAGGCGGAGTAGAGGTGGTACGCCGCTCGCTTTATAAAGTTATAGAAGAAGTGTATTCTCTTTTACTTTCTAGAGCAAGTGCTAAGGAAGCAGTAGTGCGCGCATGTCAAATGTTAGAAGATGACCCCCGCTTTAATGCAGGTACTGGTTCAGTACTGCAATCAGACGGTCAAATCCGCATGAGTGCCTCATTGATGGATGGTACAACCCAAAGCTTTAGTGGTGTAATTAATGTTTCGCGGGTTAAAAATCCCATCGACTTGGCAAAGGCATTACAAACTTCTCCCGACCGAGTACTTTCTGATTACGGAGCGGCAGAATTAGCAAGGGAGTTGCAAATTCCCAGCTATAACGCTTTAACAGACTTGCGCTTACAAGAGTGGATTCAAGAGCGCCAGCAGAATTTTAAACATACAATGGCTAGCGTGGTTGCAGAACCAGAACTAGCAGAACCAGAACTAGTGGAAACTAGCAATGCCCGACGCGGTACTATTGGTGTAGTAGCTTTAGATACTCAAGGTCGGTTAGTAGCTGGTACTTCCACAGGCGGCAAGGGATTTGAGCGGATTGGACGTGTCAGTGATTCTGCAATGCCTGCTGGTAATTATGCTACTATACATGCTGCGGTTAGTTGTACTGGTATCGGAGAAGACATTATTGATGAGTGCTTAGCAGCAAAAATTGTGGTGCGTGTCACGGATGGCATGTCCCTCAAGGATGCAATGAAGCGTTCCTTTGCAGAAGCACACCAGAACAAACGGGATTTTGGAGCGATCGCTCTAGATGCAAGTGGGGCGATCGCTTGGGGAAAAACCAGCCAAGTTTTACTTGCAGCTTTTCACGATGGCGAAAAGATTGGTGATACGTTAGAACTTCCCGTAGGTACAGAAGTAGGTTGCATTGATAATTAAAAAGGCGAAGGCAAAAGGAAACAAATAATCTTAACCTTTTGCCTTGTTTTTGTTATTTATTCTTTTGGAGATTTTTTCTGCCATCCTGGTTTTACTACTTGACGTTCACGAGCGATCGCCAAACAATCATCAGGGACATCTTCTGTAATTGTAGAGCCAGCTGCTATGTAAACATCATTTCCCAAGGTTATTGGTGCTACTAAAACGCTATTGGAACCAGTGCCAGTGCGATCGCCAATTTTGGTGGGATGTTTTTTTACCCCGTCGTAGTTAGCGGTAATAGTTCCTGCACCGATATTGACTTGATTTCCAGTTGTAGTATCGCCCAAATAAGACAAGTGGGCAACATTAGTGCATTCACCCAACTTGGTATTTTTTAATTCCACAAAATTTCCTACCCGACATTTGCTACCAACTTCCACATGTCCCCGTAAATGGGCATAGGGGCCAATTCTGCTACCAGCCTGTACGATGCTATCTGTCACTACGGAATACATTACAGTAACATTTTCATCAATATGGCTATTTTCTATTAAACTTCCAGGCCCGATGCGACAGCCAGTCCCGATTGCAGTATTTCCCCTTAGATGAGTTTGCGGTTCAATAATCACATCTGGCTGTAATTCTACAGTGTCATCAATCGTAATGCTAGCAGGATCAATGAGAGTAACACCCGCTGCCATCCATTTTTCCTTGATGCGCCTTTGCAAAATTTCGTAGGCAGAAGCTAGTTGCAGGCGATCGTTTATGCCCATAATTTCTTGGCTGTCTTCTACATCGACTGCCATCACAGGTGTAACTTGAGTAACAGCATCGGTGAGATAATATTCTTTCTGGGCATTATTCGCTTGCAAATTTGGCAGAATTTTTGCTAAATCCTGCCAGCGGAAGCAGTAAACTCCAGCATTGATACGGCAATTTTGTCTTTGGGTAGGAGTGCAATCTTTTTCTTCGACAATTTGCTGCACAATATTTTCTTCGCTACAAAAAACGCGCCCATAACCTTTGGGATTTGACAGGTGCGCGGTGAGAATAGTGGCGGCGTTTTGGTTTTTTTGATGTGTTTGCAGAATATTTTTTAGGGTTTCGGTACGTATTAATGGCAAATCGCCGTTTAATATCAACAAATCACCACTGTATCCCTCCAGGTAAGGAAGTAATTGCTGGATAGCATGGCCTGTTCCGAGTTGTACACTCTGTTCAACAAACTCTAAGTCTGGAAGTGATAGCATAGCTGTTTTCACTTCCTCAGCCTGATACCCTACAATTACCATTTGACGTGAGGGCGAAAGCGGTTGAACGCTTTCGATCACTCTTTCGACTAGCGATCGCCCACCCAAAGAATGTAAGACTTTAGGAAGGTTGGATTTCATGCGCGTCCCACGTCCTGCCGCTAAAATTGCTACAACTACCATAATTAGCTATTGGCTAAGTAAATTGTGATAAATAAGCTTAGTACTTTGAGATCTAGGCTCAAATAATACCACTTTACTAAGTTGGTGGTTGGTGGGTGGTGGTTAGTGGTTAGTGGTTGGTAGTTGGTAGTTGGTAGTTAGTTGTTTGTTCCATAGACGCGCCTTCTTCGGCTTCGGTGCAGGGTACAACAAACAACAATCAACAAACAACAAACAATTACTGTTGTTTACAAGTGCGAATAAATTCAGCAAACTGCTGCATCAGTTGAGGACTGCGCCAACCCTTAGCTGTTTCTTCCTCCATCACCATGAGTGCTTCCTCTGGAAGAAAAGCCCGTTTGTAAGGTCGTTCACTAGTCAGGGCATCATAAATATCAATTATTTGAAACACTTGCGCTAGATAGGGGATATCCTCTCCTTTGAGTCCATCAGGGTAGCCCGAACCATCCCAGCGCTCGTGATGGTGTCGGATAATAGGAATTACACCCCACATACTACGTAATGGTTGACAGATTCTTTCACCAATCAAAACGTGTTGCCTCATAATCTCCCACTCTTCGGGCGTGAGTTTTCCTTTCTTCAGCAGCACGGCGTCGGGAATTCCCACCTTGCCAATATCATGGAGATAACCGCCCCACATCAAATCCCGAATTTGGTTGCGTGAAAGATTGAGATATTCTCCAAAAGCCTTTCCCAGTTTTACTAGCCGTTCGCAATGATCGCCTGTGTTTGGATCGCGACTTTCAATTGCCCTAGCTATGGAAAATAGCACTTGTTCGGCGTGGTCTAAGTCTTCATTCAGACGCTTTTGCCTTACTAACGACTTGACACGCGCTGCTAATTCTACACGATCAAAAGGCTTGCTCAAAAAATTGTCTGCCCCTACTTCTATTCCTCGGATACGCGATCGCCGATCATTTAACGCCGTCACAAAAATTATTGGTATGAGTCGGGTATGTTCATCTTGCTTGAGTAATTGGCACACTTCAAACCCATCCATACCCGGCATCATCACATCTAGCAAAATCAGATCCGGTTGTTTTTGGGTGACTAATTCAACGGCAGTAGAACCACTATCCGCCTCAATGACTTCGTAGCCTTCCATAGCTAAAAGGGCGACAGCAGTCACACGACTAGCAGCATGGTCATCAACAACTAAAACTTTCGGCGCATCTGAATCAAAACCATTCACTTGAGACCCTTCACCTGGTTGTGTTCTAGATTCCAGGGCATTGTAACAAAAATTAACATAAGGCTTGCTCAAAGCAGGCAAAGCTTCTGTCTGTTCAATGTTCAGGTCTTTTTGAGATAAGTTCAAGGAATAATCTTCTGCTTTTGGCAATGCTACAGCATAATTTGAATCTATATTATTAACATTGTTTAGGGCGTTTGATCCACTCACAATTTCTTCGGTAGAGCCTGTATACTTGGATGTCCATTGAATCACAAAGGCACTCCAATTTCTTAAATCAGTTAACAAAGTCAGGTTTGAAAAACCAGTTTAGTACTTGACTGTATTTCAGTCTGCATTTTTCTAAGCTTGATTCACCTTCAGAGTGACTTGCTTGTTGCCATCAGCAGCGTAGATTTTTTATGTGTTCTTAGAATATAAGAAGTATTGCTGCCAAAAATTCCTGCCTGCAATTCCAGTATGATAAATTCCTGCAAATGTTAAATCAGGTTTTTTACGGAGATTTATTAACATAGCAGGAGCGGAAACGGTTGCAATCATTAAATTTATTTCAAAATAAGGCATTAAAATCACAGTTTTGATGTTTATCCAAGCAGCTTGTGTGTCTAGTTGTCCTAACTCATGGGAATAATGAAACTACGGTCAGTTTAGTCTGGCAGTGACAAGTTACTTAGGTTGTCAGTGATTCTCATCACAAAAACTCGTTGCCCACCATCGAAAAAATCAACAAAAAATTCAGTCAAAAATATTACACGTAAAAGGGACTGGGGATTGGGGAACTCGGGGCCCCCACGACCGCAAGGGAGTGGGGATTAGGGAGGACAGCGCCGTGGGCGGGTTCCCCGACTTGGGGCGACTGTCCGTCGGCAATGGGGATTGGGGATTGGGAATAGGTGAAAATTATGAATGATGAATACTGAATGCTAAAAATTTCATAATTCATAATTCATAATTCATAATTTTTATGCCCTAGTCCCCTTCAATACCAGCGTTTTCGCCAACGAGAAGTTGGTTCAAGGGAAGAATCTTGCTGTTCTTGTTGTCGCCGCCTGAGAATGACGTCCGGGAGGTCTTTTAATTCTGGATCGCGATAGGGAATAGCAGCGCGAGTCAGTAAATGTTCTTTTTCTGCTTGAGAGAGGGGATAAGAGGAGGGGAAAAGTGGAAGAGTGGGAGAGGAGGGGAATTGTTGAAATACTTCTCCCCTTCTCCCCATCTCCCTATCCCCCACTCCTCTTGGATGGGCTGCAACAGTACCAGGTGTTCGCCTTCCTACTGGTGGGGTAGAACCTATTTCTAAGCCAGCTGTTAAAAGTGCGGTGCGTACAGCTGCTGCACAAGAATATGTAGCTAGTAGACCATCTTTATGTAAACACAAAGCAAGTTGTTGAATAAATTCAACAGTCCATAAATGGGGACATTGAGGTGGTGAAAAGGGGTCGAGAAAAATTGCATCCGCTCGGAAACCCGAATGATAGACTTGTCTAATCGTAGTTCTTGCATCGCCAATTAATAGCTTAGCTCGCAGGTGGTTTGTTTGCACTTGCTGTTCGTAAGCTAACTGGGTCAGGATGGTCGTATACTCGTACTTCCAGGTATCAAATAAATGATGGGCGATCGCTGCTTGTGGCACACTTGCATTCAGTTCTAAACCGATTACTTCTACATCACAATCACGATTAACAGACCAAATTGTCTCTAAAGCGGCTGCTGTGTTGTATCCTAGCCCATAACAAATATCCAATATTCGCAAATTGGGTTGATTAGCTTTTAAAGCTAGTTGAGTAGGCTCGACAAATTTAAGAAAACTCTCCTGCCTAGCCCCATAATGGCTGTGAAAAGACTCGCCAAATTCTTGGGAAAAGAAGGTGAAAGATCCATCTGCTGTAAGCTCAGGTGTAAAATTATCTAACTCTGACATTCTATTTTTGAAAATAGGGAATGAAGAATAGGGAGTGGGAGATGGGGTAATGGGGAGGAGTAGGGGTATTAACCACCAACCAACAACCACTAACTACTAACTACTAACTACTAACCACTAACAAATGACTAATGACTAATGACTAATGACCAATGACTATGATTGTTATTTCTCGTGAATGGCTGTTGGAACACCTTGAAGATCCACAAGTTGCGATCGTGGATTGTCGCTTTTCTCTTGCCGATCCACAATTGGGAAAACAGCAGTACCAAACCAGTCATATCAAAGGGGCTTACTATTTAGATTTGAACCAGGATCTTTCCAGTCCTGTGGGAGAACACGGAGGGAGACATCCTCTACCCAACCCTGAAGAATTAGCTCGCAAGTTATCAGCTATTGGGGTAGTTTATCAACAAACTTTGGTAGTAGCTTACGATGATTCCCGCTTTGCTTTTGCGGCCCGTTTATGGTGGTTGTTGCGTTATCTCGGACATGAACAAGTAGCGGTGCTAGATGGTGGCTACAGCGAATGGCAAAAAGCCGGATATCCAGTCACAGATATTATCCCTGAACTCCGAACGGGTGATTTTATTCCCCAGATCCAGACACAGATGCTGGTAGATCGCCAAACGGTAATAAATCAGAAAGATTTACCAGAGGTAGCATTGATAGATTCACGAGAGAGCGATCGCTACCTCGGTATTCGAGAACCCATTGATAAAATAGCCGGTCACATTCCTGGTGCGATGAATTATCCTTGGCAAGAAGCTACAGACACCACTGGCTACCTGCTGTCGCCATCAGAACAACGCCTTCGTTGGTCGCAGGTAGACAACGCAAAGGAAATTATAGTTTATTGTGGTTCTGGGGTAACTGCTTGTGTAAATTTACTATCTTTAGAACTGGCTAATATTCATACAGGTAAACTCTATGCTGGTAGCTGGAGTGATTGGATTAGTTATTGTTAGTAGTTGGTAGTTGGTGGTTGATTGGAACAACCAACAAACAACAATTTTCAAAACTTACCTAATTCCAAGTTGTAGTTTACACCAAAGAACCAGCCATCAAAATCAATATTACTATCACTAGAATCACCCAATGTCACGCCTGCTTGCACGCTAATACTACTGTCGTTGGATGTTTTGTAATTTAAGTGACCAAAGAACCGATTATACAAATCGTCTCTGTCGCGCTCGGTAAAGTTTGACGAGGTAAATTGGTAATCAAGACCAACCTGGAGAGTTTTTTGCAAGTAGTAGTTTAAAGAAAGCCATAAGAAATTACTTAACCGATTCCAATCTTCTGGCGGGTTAGTCAGGCTGACGCGAAATTCGTAAAAGCTATCTAACATCAACCTTTGTGTCAAAGGGTCTCGCCTTCCCAAAGACAGCCGTAGAGCATTTTCGTTTAAAAAGCGATCGCCAGCGTCAAAGTTATCGCCGTCTCTGGCATAGAACAGTAGTTGATTACTCCAACCAACTTCACCGTACATTCGCTGTGTAAGCTCTTGGTATACACTGAGGTTGAATCTTACTTGATTGTAATTATATTTTGATTGATTTAGGTAACGAACTAGAGAGCCATCGATAGATCCGCTTAAAAAAGTCTTTTCTCCTAAAGGTAAAGCTACAGACCCTAAACTTAAACCGGAGTAAACCAAACTATCTTCAACTGGAACTAATCCTGAAGAAAAAATGTTGCTGCTGTAGAAGTAGCCGACCCGAGCCAGTAGGTAGCCTATTGGTTTAAATTGAACTAAAGGTTCTTCTAGGGGTGAAGCCTGGGGTTGTTCAAGAGTTGGTGAGACTTCTCGCAGTCTTAACTTACCAAGTTCCTCATCAGTGTCTGACTCTGAAGATGGTTGTTCGTTTTCTTGCAGCCGTTGCTGTAGTTTTTGAAATCTTTGTTCTGTTTGTTCTGTTTCTGTCTGAGATGTTTCTAAATTTTGGTCTTTTTGTGTAGGGGAGAATGTAGGAATATTGGTTGGCGATAGTTCTAATTGTAGTGGATCGGTCAACTGTTGAGTATCATTAGAATCATTTTTTGGCGCAGAACCTGATTGGAAATTTGGTGGAATTAGCGTAGTCTGAGAGTATAAATTTGGTGATTCTTTCACCATCTCCGCTTTTTGTGAAGCATCACTAAATTCTACAGTCAGCGCATTTTCATCAGCTGTCTTAATTGTTGTGATACCGTCGGTGTCTATTGTTTCTAATGGCCACAAAAGCTGTAGTTCTGAATTAACCGCCTCTGAGTGTTGTTCCCTTAAAGCGCGATCGCTCACTAGGGTGACACCTGATTTGTTTATAAAATTCCTCTGGTTAAACTTTGCAGCCCATGCCGTATTAATACTGATGAAATACCAGCTGACACTACTGGAGGCAAACAAAATCCTTGTCCAAAAATTTTTCCATTTCTTGGGTTGCATATCAAATCTATTTTTTTAAACTTTAGACCATAAGCTTCTTCAGAAGTTCCGAGTAGGATGATTCTGTATTTCTAGCAATTTTAGTCATTGTAAATGATAATTATGCTTATTCATCACCACAAGAAAGTGGTAATATTAACATCTATGTAAATTTTTGGTTAATGAGTTATAGTATACTCAAAATATACTTAAGTAAGCCCCAAAGAACAGGTATAGGTGTTTATATATACTTATAATTAGCAATTCAAATTCAGCAAAATTACAGAAATAATCTTGCTATAAAAATATAATTATAGCGGTTTCCGACCTGGTGAGGTACGTTTTCAAAACTACTAACCTTGGTAAAAAAGATTTAGGTGTACCTCAGTTGCTTAATAAACGCTATAGCATCTTCATACCTTATAAAATCAACACCTGTTTTCCACTGGTTTGGTATCAGTGAACTTATCCGAGGCTCCAAAAATGTTTCGTAAATTATTTCCACTGGTGACAATTGGCTTTTGGGGAATTATAGCGCTGCCTTTGCCAGAGCAGGCAAGTGCTGCTACTCCTCTGACTAGGGCTGTGATTAGAAACGTCCGTAACTGGGTGCAACTCATGCCCCAAAATAAACCTAAACGTGCGGCACGCAAGTCAGACGCGATCGTTCCTGGGGATGGGTTGTCTACTGGTCGATCTTCCCTAGCAGAGTTGCGCTTCAACGATGGTTCTCTAGCACGGGTTGGAGAACAAGCAGTGTTTCGGTTTTTACCGAAATCGCGCAATCTGAGACTATCTAATGGTACTGTCTTGCTGCTTATTCCACCAGGTCAAGGGCGAACACGTATAAATACGCCAAATGCAGCGGCGGCAATTCGCGGTTCAGCATTATTCGTACGCTATGACGAAAAAAAAGATACCACAATTGTCGCAGCACTGACAAATAGCGGTATTGAAGTATCCAACAAGAATGCTTCTCAAAACCAGGAACTGAAAGCAGGGCAATTGCTGGTGATAGTTAAAGATAAAGTTCAGGGTTTATACGAATTTGATCTGAGAACTTTTTATGAAACTAGCAATCTGGTTCAAGAGCTAGATTTGTCTGGGCGCGGTGCACCCACTTCAGATCCGGCGATCGCCAAAGTTCAAGCTGAAACTGCCGCAGCTGTGGCTTCCCAAGCACCACTTACTGGTAAAGAAGTAGTAGAAAACCCATCTTTTACACAGCTAAGTAATGACCGCTCACCAAATACTAATCCCTCGCCAAATACTAATCCTTCGCCAAATACTAATCCCTCGCCAAATACTAATCCCTCAGACTCCCCGCTTAACTCTAGAGTCAATAATGCTCCTCCTGTAAATTCTTTACAAGAAACGGGACAAGTTTTATCAGATACAGAACAGCAAAATAATAACTCCAACAATCAACAGACATCCACTGGTTCAAACCCACCCAACCAGCCACAGCAACCAGAAACTCCACCAACTAATGACTCAACTGGGAGTCCCAACCCAGCCAACCAGCCACAGCAACCAGAAACTCCACCAACTAATGACTCAACTGGGAGTCCCAACCCAGCCAACCAGCCACCACAGCC
>NZ_JACAEU010000036.1:0-11950 GCF_013388695.1 Fischerella sp. | reverse complement strand
TGTACTTGTAGGCTTTTAACACTGTGCTTACCAAACTATATCTACTATGGTAAACTAAAGGCATACAAAAGTAAAGTCGCCCTAGAAGGGCGAGGTTTTAAACCCATTTTTCTGATAAAAATATTAATGAGACCGTATCATCAAGTTCCAATTCAAGAGTGTGGTCAACCTCTCGTAGCAATTCCCCTAGAATTGTTTGCGGTGGAGTCTCCGCATCCATATGAAAAGTTAGGTGCGCCTTATGGCGAACATTCCCCTTATTTTCTCCGCCAAAGCCTTGTTGATAGTTTGATTGCAGCGCAAAATCACCTGCAATTGCTACGTCCTGATTGGCGGATTCAAATTTTTGACGCTTATCGTCCAGTGGCTGTCCAGCAGTTTATGGTAGATTACACTTTTGCCGAAGTTGTGCGCGAAAGGGGATTTGTTGAGGCTGAGTTATCTGCAACCCAGCGCCAAGAGATTTGGCAGGAAGTTTATAAAATTTGGGCTGAACCCAGTTTAGATAAAAAAACACCACCGCCTCACAGTACTGGTGCTGCTGTGGATGTAACGTTGGTGGATGAGACAGGGGAAGTTGTGGATATGGGTTCGCCTATTGATGAATTGTCAGAGCGATCGCTCCCCGATTACTATGCTATTAGCGATATTCCAGAAGTACAGCAGTATCATGGGAACCGTTTACTATTGTGTGATGTGATGGAAAAAGCCGGATTTAAACGCAACCCTCGCGAGTGGTGGCATTTTTCCTTAGGCGATCAGATGTGGGCTTGGTTGCATAATCAAGCAAATCCAGATCAGAATTTTGTAGCACGCTACGGCCGTCTTGTGTAGAGTGATTACTTTGTCAACTCGTGAAACAATTAAATCTGCTATTCATTGTCATATCGAAATCTTTGGTGAAGAGGTTTTAAGTCTAAGCTAAAGTTGATTGTTTCGCCTCTAATTCTTTAACACGATTTTGTAGCTGTTCGAGTTCATCAATTAACTGTAAAACAGTCACGCCAATGTCTGGTCTAACTTCCGGCTGTGCAGTATTATTGATTTGCGACTGCGCCCAATCTGCTAATTTTTTCAGTGTCATTTTCTTATCCTCCAATCAATCCAACGGTTAGGATCGGGACGGTAAACAGTGATTAATTTTACTGTTTGGTTAGCTTGATTGTATGCCCAAACACTATGAATAGGTTCACCTGTTGAGTTCCATCCCAATATTAGACAAGCAGGTAAAGGATATGCATCTGGGTAATCTTCGATAATTTCGGCACCCTGCTCTACTGAAAAGTATATTTCTTCAATGTTGAGAGAGTCGGCAAGAGCTTCACTTATGCTGTGTCTAGATTTAATAACTTTACCTGTATTGAGTGCATTTATAATGTCTTTTATATCCATCTTAAGAGATATATAGCGATTCAACTCACACCAATATGCGAAGATATCAAAAACAACTTTACGCCTTTACGTGATATTTTTAATAACCATCTCTCACACAATATCTTTCCGTTTTTGCAACAATAGTGCCACAACTAAATAAACCAATGTATGCACACCCAAAATTCCCCAATTTAAACCCAAATTCTTCCAAGTAAGATCGTAAACAGAAGAAGCTTCAAAAATATTATCTAAAGATGGTGCGCCTGGAGTACTTTTTGGAACCATTGCATTAACATCAACTAAGACTCCATAAGCACCAATTGACCATCTACTAATTGTTAGCCAACCTAGTTTAGCCGCTAATCCTGTCAATTCAAACAGCACTCCTGAGAGAATGATTTGGGGAATCATAATCAAGGGAAGAATACTATTTGCTTCGTTTTCACTTTTAACAAAAGCAGAAATCATTAAACTGAGACTAACACTGGCTAGTAGGGTTAAAAAAGTAGTAATACCCAAACCCAATAACCAAGGCATAAGATTAGATTCTGGTAATTTAAAACCCACTAAGACAGCTGCAACAATTAACAGAGTTTGCAGCAAAACTAAACCAGAACGAATCAGAACTTTAGAACCCAAATAAGGAAATAAGCCTAAGTTGATGAGTCTTTCTCGCGCATAAATGGCTGCTTCTTTGACAATTTCCCGCACGGAACTAGAAAGTCCTACCCAAATTCCTATACAGCTGAAGATAAATAGTACTTTGAGTGCTAGCGGGCCTTGAGTAATTTCTGCCGGATCGAGTTTTTTTAGCGGTGTCTCGTCTCGCAAGATCCAAGCAGTCAGCGCGATCGCGATCGGCCCCGATACCAAAGAGAAAATTATACTAGCGCGATCGCGTAATACTAATTGCAGATACCGTTGACTCAACAACCACAGTTGTTTAAGCGGAGATATCCCCGTGTGGATACTATCATCCGGTTTAGAAGTATTATCTTTACCAGGCTTTAACTGCGATTTTACGTATTTTTGGCATTCTGGCGATCTTTCGTATTTGTGCGACCAATTGTCAACGATTGTTGTAACATCCTTCGCACTACCGCCCTGGTCGAGTTTGATATAGATATCTGAAAAATACTTTAAGTCTTCTGAGGGCATCTCAAAAAAGCGTAGTGCTTCCTGGGGAGGGCCAAAGTAGCAAAGTTTGCCACCCCTACCCATGAACGCAATGCGATCGCACACCTCAATATTAGCTGTAGCATGGGTAACTAATACCACTGTCCGCCCTTGGTCTGCCAACTCCCGCAGCAGGCGCATCATCTCTTTGTCTAAACCAGGATCAAGACCAGAAGTTGGTTCATCCAAAAAGAACAGTTTTGGGTCTGCTAAAAGTTCTACACCGATGCTGACACGTTTGCGTTGCCCCCCACTGAGATTACGTATAAAATTTGTCCGGACGTGAGTGAGCTTAATTTGGTCTAAGGTCTTATCAACTACATCCTTAACATTTATATCGGGTGGCAATCTTAGCTTGCAAGCATAAGCTAGAACTTCCTCAACTCTAAGATCGGGATGCACAATATCATCTTGGGGGACATAGCCTAATTGCGAACGATAAATTGGCCAGTTTTGCCGCAAGTTGTGCCCGTTCAGATAGACTGTGCCAGAAGATACCGGTTCAATTCCCAATAAAGATTTCATCAAGGTGGACTTACCAGCACCACTACCGCCAACTAATGCCACCAATTGTCCTGGTTCAATCACCAAAGACACATCGTTAAGAATAACTTTTTCGCGTCCCTCTTTGTCTTTGACCTTGCGTTTCAATCGGTGGACATCAAGGCGAATTTGACTACCACTATCCAGTAATTCTAAGCAGTCTGGGCGATAAAGCAGGCTAAACGGGCCAATCTGAATCCTGCTTTGATCCGCTAGTTGTACACGTTTTGAGATTCGTTGACCGTTGACAAAAGTACCGTTGGTACTCAAGTCTTGGAGAATGTGTCCTCCTTTCCCATCAGGATAAATCGCAGCGTGTAGACGGGAAACGGTAGGTGCATCTAACTGCATTGAGGAATAGCGATCCGGTTTGGGAGACCGACCGAGTTGCACAGGCCAATCTTTCAAACCTTTTAATACCAAGCGACGGTGAGAGGGGATTGTTGCTGGAGCATCAACTGGATTAAAGTAATCTAGCTGAATTCGGTTATGAGGAGATTGACCGATTTCTAACTGCACTCCATTTTTTAACAGGTAGCCTGTGGAGGGATCAATGCGAATTTGATTTAAAAATATGCCGTTGCGGCTGGGATTGATACCATCACCATCATAAATCCGATAATCTTCTCCTTCTTTTCGTAAGATAGCCTGTTTTCTAGAGAAGACTTCCCAGCCTATCGGTACTTCTAAATCTGCCCAGTCCCGACCACGCCCTAAGCGATGCTCATCTTTTTGGAGATAAAGCCGTAGGGTTTGACCTTGATTATTAAGTTCCAAAAAAGGTTGAGGACTTACAAGCGTGGCTTCTTCAAAGCTCCCTGCCATGAGATTTCTTAAACCTAGTTATCTAATTAAATTCACACCCTGACCCTAAAAAAATTATGAATAATTTTCCGGATGAGTTTGTAGGCTAGCTCAGCAGTTGCACATGAGTAAACTAAGAGAGTTGTTGGTAGTTGGTTGTTATTTGTTATTTGGAACAACCAACAAACAACACACAACAAACAACGATTGCCTATCATGTTTATTTACGCCGAGTCAATTACTTATTTCTATAATGATCGGGAACAACCTAATATTAGTCAACATATTTTTGAAAATAGCAACATTTACTGCAATCAAGGTTAATTTTTTGGTGCGATCGCCTTTCTATACCATCTTAAAAAGAGATAATTAAAATTACTTACACCCTATCATCTCCTTTTACAGTAATTTAATAATTATGAAAACTATTATTTTGATTTGGCCGCGTTTTTTTATCCAGCTATTAGTCTTAATTGGACTACTAGGGACGGGATGCAATTCGCAAAAAACAAACAACGTCCCAGACAAACTGACTATTGGTGTAGTGAGCTATGGTGAGGGAAAAGTATCACTCGATAATTACGAGCGCTTTAAAGACTACATTGCCTCACAAACTAAGTCAATAGTTGATCTGGAACCAGCTTACAACGAATTACAAGCTATTCACCAAATTCATAACAAAAGATGGGATATGGTGTTTGCACCTCCTGGTTTAGCAGCGATCGCGATCGGCAAAGAACTTTACATCCCTCTGTTTTCAATGGAGGGAGCCAGTAGTAGACAACGCTCTTTACTGATTGTCCGAGACGACAAACCAATTCAAAAAATATCAGACTTGGCTAATAAGACCATTGCCTTAGGAGAAGCCGGTTCTGCTGCTGGTTACTATGTTCCTTTATATGACCTCTACGGTTTAACCCTAGCTCAAATCCGTTCTGCTCCTACTCCCAAAACTATCCTTGAATGGATTGATAACGGCACTGTTGATGCGGGTGCTATATCAGAGCAAGATTTTGAAGTTCATCGACGAAGTTTTAGTGCAACCAAGTTTAGAATTTTACACACAAGCCGATGGATACCCCCTGGGGTGATGCTGCTTGCACCGACGGTAGACCGCAATCAACAGCAGCAAATCCAAAAAGTCATGAACGATGCACCTGCTGATATTGCTGGCGACGCAGGTTACGTTCCTGCTGCTAGAATACCTAATTACAAGGAGTTTATTAAGATAGTCGAAAAAGTCAGACCTTTAGAAGTACGAGTTAAGCAAACACCTGCAATTCTCCTCCCAGAAACACCTACCCAGCAAAATCAAAGTTAACGGGCAAGCAGTTAATTGAATGATGCTTCATAAAATTTAATAATTTATTTGCATATTTTCTAAGAGTTATACCGATAAATAATTAGGCATTTGGCGGGTTGGCGGATGAATAAACTTCTTAATAAAAAATTACCTTTCTTTTAAAAGGGTAATTATATGTAAAAGCTTCAAATTGGGTTCTCCCAGAGGATAATCTGGAAAACCCAAGCTTGAAATTTACTATAAATCTTAATTTTCTGCTAGAGTTGCTCAGCAATTCAAATTAAAGATATTTTGACAGATTGCGTACGAAAACCAATACTCTAGCAGTTGAAGTTAAAGATATCCAAATTTTCTATAGAAAATAGCTAGGAGTATTGTAATATGTCTCAGTCCCATTTAATCAGGCCGGAAATACCTTCAGGAACTTTAATAGATAACCGTTATATAATTCAACAACTCCTAGGACAAGGTGGTTTGGGACGGACTTATTTGGCGTATGATACTCGTCGCTTCAACGAACCCTGCGTTCTGAAGGAATTTGCCCCCATTGGTACAGGGGGAGGAGGCTTAGAAAAATGCCGCAATTTGTTCAAAAGAGAAGCAAAAATCCTTCATCAGTTGGAACATCCCCAAATTCCTCGCTTCCTGGCTTGCTTTGAAGGAGATGGTCGTCTATTCCTAGTACAAGAGTATGTAAATGGTAAAACCTATTCAGCACTCTTGCGAGAACGTCAAATTCAAGGGCAAGCTTTTTCAGAAGAAGAAGTAATTCGGTGGCTGAAGAACTTACTGCCTGTCTTAGAATACATCCACCAACATCATATTATTCATAGAGATATTTCTCCTGATAATATTATGTTACCAGAAGGCAAGGTTTTGCCTGTACTGATTGATTTTGGAGTAGGAAAACAAATAGCCGACCTCAACGATCCCACTAATTCTAATCAAGCCACTTTTGTTGGCAAAATGTCTTTAGTAGGAAAAGTGGGGTATGCTCCTCGCGAACAAATTAGTTTGGGGTTGTGTTCTCCTAGTAGCGATCTCTATGCTTTGGGGGTAACAGCCGTTGTGCTGCTTACAGGTAGAGATCCATCCTTTTTAATGGATCAGTACACCTTGGAGTGGAAGTGGCGTTTCTACACCTATGTCGGCGATGAATTTGCTCAAATATTAGATAAAATGCTGGCAGATACACCCAGGTTGCGATATCAAACAGCTCAAGAAGTTGTTAGGGATCTTGAGTTTTTGGAACAAGCTCAAGTGCGATCGCCATCAACAATGTTTGATGTTCCTCCCACCATACTCGCTCCTGAATCTCAATCTGTGATGGCATCGACGAACTCCCCCAATCCATCTACAGATGAAACAGTTCTGGTTTCACCTTTTAACGAAGAACCATTTAACGAAGAACCATCTCAACATCAATCCACTTTTCAAAATCAAAAAACTTTCCAAACTCAACAAACTTTCCATAGTCAACCACCCACTCCAAATCAACAAACCTCTCAAAATCAACCCACTTCTCGCACTCAACAAACTTTTCAAAATCAACCCACTTCTCGCACTCAAAAAACTTCTCAAAATCAACCCACTTCTCGCACTCAAAAAACCTTCCAAGGCCAACAAACTTCTCAAAATCAACAAATTACCTCCCTCAACGCTGCTTTTGTACAGCGTTGTCAAGAAGCCTTAGCTTTCTACATTGGGCCGATCGCAAGTTTAGTAATAGAAGACGCATTAGCTGAAAATCCGCAAGCGACACCTTACCAATTTGTTGAACTCTTAGCTAGAGAAATACCAGAACCGCAAGCAGCACTTGAATTTACCAGACGGTTATTTTCATAAAAGTTTAAGCTAATGTGCTTGTAAATATTACTTTTTATAGTTGAAACGAATATTGGCGATTAGTCTTTTGTGTTCTACAAAGAACTGATCGCCAATAAATTAAGTAGAAAAGCATAAATAAACTAAAAACGGGGCAGGCTAGAAGCCCACCCCACAAGAGGTTTAATAATATTGTGGGGTGGGCATCCTGCCCGCCCGTATAAAATACAAGATATTTTACGTTTAATTATGTTGACCTACTTATTACGCTTGAAGTATACAACGTCAAAGGCTTATACCATTTATCTATAAAGATGCGCTTAATATAGCCCGCCTACGCGGGCTTAGTTTTTATAGCTCAACTCTTCTAGGGTTTGGGCTATATAAATATTAAGCGCATTGTTACAGAGAATTGGTATTAAGTATTTAAGTTTCTATACCTTCTGTACCTCCTGTACCTCCTGTACCACGTGTATTTCCATGAGGACGTTTGAGTCGTTTCATTGCCATTTCTAAACTTAACTTCATGCGTTTGAAGGCTCTGGCAAGATTACCAATTTCATCATTAGATAACTGATCGAAGTCAACATCCATATGTCCGGTGCTGACTTCTTCAGCCACACGAGTTATACGTTTAAGAGGACGAACTACTTGTCGATTCAAAAAGATGTTAACTAAAAGAATGACGACGATAAAAACAATGGATACAAGCCCTACAATCAAAAGAGAAGATTGATAGGCTTTTTGGATAACTTTGCTAGCTGGTACAGAGATAACCTGAGCACCTATAATTTCACCTAATTGCCAACCAAAACCATTAGCCGTACCGTAACGCTGAATCATACTCTGAGGTGCTTGATCTGGTGTACCGTGACACTTCAGGCATGCTGGATCGGCAATTGCTAGCGGACGAGCGATATAGAAAATATCTCCGCCAGGAAGTGAGCGAAACCCGCTCAATTCTTTTAAGCCTTTTTCCTTGCGGAAGCGCTCAACAATGTTTGTCTCAAAGTTGTCAGCTTTATCCCGAAGATTAGTAGGATTGAGCGTCGCTTCTTTATAAAAGAACTCTCGATAATCTTGTTTTTTTCGCAAATTTTCAAAGACTTCTCGTGCTGAGTAAGCAGGCACACTTTGCGGTAAAAACTCAGTTTCTAATTTATCAACGAGTACTGGATTAACTTGAGCGTTAGTGTACTGCCGAACAGAAATCATGGTTTCCATCAACATTAGCGCTGTTGAGGAAATTTCTTGTTGAGCATTCCGCCTCAATACAGAAGACAGAGCGAACCCACTTAAGCTCAAACCGAATGCCAGAATTACCAGCAGCAGGATTGTAACTTTTTGCCTCAATTTCAAATTTTTTAACATAATCTTAACTTACTTAAAATATGTCAGTAAAATGTTAGATTTGCGATTAGGTTTTTAAATTGCGCTTAATTACATGATAGTTTGCCTGTCATAAAATTAGAATATAGAATAATGTAGATTATTAAAATCCAAAAATGCAAGAGTTTGGCACCAATAATTAGTGAAGTCTACATAAATATTTTTTTATCAATAATCTCTTAATAAAGACAAAGCGTTTAAGTAAAAGCTTTCTGGTTTTTATAGAAATATTTATTTGAAAATTTTTGGATAAACTAGTTAATCATTTTAGTATTTTAATTTTTAAATTGTTTAACCTCCTGTACTACCAGAATTTCTTTTCAGTCTGTTCATTGCCATTTGTAAACTAAATTTCATGCGTTTAAAAGCTTTGGCAAGATTGCCAATTTCATCATGAGATAGCTCTTGAAAATCAACATCCATATGTCCTGTGCTGACTTCTTCAGCCACGCGAGTTAAACGCTTAAGAGGACGAACTACTTGGCGCTCCAAAAAAATGTTAACTAAAAGGATGACAATGCTGAAAACGGCAGACACAATTAAAATGATTAAAAAAGAAGATTTATTAGCTTTTTCTATGACTTGGCTGGCTGGTAAAGAAATAATTTGTGCGGCAATTATACTGTTCAATTTCCATCCAAACCCATTCTCTGGGCCATAACGCTCAATCATCGTTTTAGGTGCAACATCGGGAGTGCTATGACACATCAAACAGCCTTCTTCCGTAAGTCTGAGTGGACGAGCAATGTAAAAGACATCTCCACCAGGCAATGAGCGAAATCCGCTCAGTTCCTTTAAATCTTTTTCTTTGGTAAACCGATTGATAATATCTGTCTCAAAATTATCAGCTTTGTCTCGAAGGTTTGTAGGATTAAGTGCTGCTTCTTTATAAAAGAAATCCTTGTATTCTGGTTGTTTTCGCAAAATGTCAAAGACTTCCCGTGCTGAGTAGGCTGATACAGTTTGCGGTAGAAATTTAGTGTCCAATTGATCAATCAGTTCTGGAGTGACTTGAGTAACTGTGTACTGACGCAGAGAACTGATTGTTTCAAGCATCGCCAGACCTGTTGAGGCTATTTCCTGTGTGGCATTTTGCCTTAGCAAAGAAGATAAAGCTAACCCACTGAAGCTTAAACCGAAAACAAGAATAAGGACTAGTATTATTGTAAATTTTTGTCTCAATTTAAGATTGGTTAACATTTTGGGTAGCTCTCAGTTTCAGCAGGAACATAGGAAGCTACAATATAAGACTCCAGTATTCCGGATACCATCGCACAAGAAGACAGCTATTCTAGGGCTAAAAGAGCCAGACTTTTCATATGTTTTAGTGTATGTAATTTATGATCGGCAATTACATAATTTAAAAAAGAATACATATTTATATTGAATAAATTTCAAACGGACGAGAATGATGCAAAGCATCAGTTTCTACAATATCTGTCAGAATTCCCATACAAAATAAACATTTCTTGTTTATCTTTTGCCTGCTAATGTATACAAGGCTACTTGTTTACAGCATAGCAGTTCGTTGTCGTGTCAAAATAAATAGCAGCATTGGGCGATTATCACTAATGGTCTGGAATCCAGGACAACGGCTGTTTGGGGGACGTTATATCGTCGAAAGAAAACTGGGCGAAGGTGGAATTGGTATTACTTACCTCGCCAAAAACGAATATGGTGAATTACGAGTAATTAAAACTCTTAAAGAAGAAATTCTCAATAATCCAGCCTGGAAACCACACCGAGACAAGTTAAGGCAAGACTTTCGAGATGAAGCTGTTAGATTAGCTGTTTGTCGTCACCCTCATATAGTGCAGATAGAAAATATCTTCGATGAAGGGAATATGCCTTGCATGGTGATGGAGTACATCGAAGGCGAAGATATGGGCAAGCGCTTGCAGCGGTTGGGAGTGCTACCAGAAGCAGAAGCACTACTATACATCCGGCAAGTTGGTGAGGCTGTGACGGTAATTCACCGCAAGGGTTTGTTGCACCGGGATATTAAACCACGCAACATTATGATCCGCAGTGGTAAATCAGAAGCTGTTTTGATTGATTTTGGTATTGCTAGAGAATTTATTCCTAATGTTGTGCAAAAGCACACGGTTTATCGTACTCCTGGTTTTGCTCCCCCCGAACAGTATGAATTGGAAGCACCACGAGGAGAATACATAGATGTCTACGGTTTAGCAGCTACTTTGTATAGCTTGGTGACTGGAATAGTACCAACCAGCGCCGAGGAAAGACGCCGTAACATTCCTCTAGAACCACCACAAAATTTCAATCCCAATCTTAGCGACAAGGTAAATCAGGCTATTTTGCGTGGGATGGAATTGCAGTCAAAGCAACGCCCTCAAAGTGTGCAGGAGTGGCTGAATCTCCTAGATGCCGATTTTGAAGAGGATCTAACAGAAATACCTCCTACAAAACTCATTACTACAAACACATCCTCTCAAACTACTTTTTTACTGGATCAAGGAGAGTGGAAGTGTGTACATACCCTCAGAGGGCATAACAGCATGGTTCAAACTGTCGCAATTAGCGATGATGGGCAAATTGTTGCTAGTGGCAGTAGTGATAACACAATCAAACTATGGCATTTGGAGACTGGAAAGCTACTGCGTAGTCTTGGTCGTTGGTTTTCTGGTCATTCCAGCATGGTTCATAGCGTTGCCTTTAGTCCAGACGGGGAAATTCTCGCCAGTGGCAGTTGGGATGAGACGATTAAATTGTGGCTGATTGGTTCTGGTAAAGAAATTCGCACTCTCAAAGGTCATACCAATTGTGTGAATTCTGTAACCTTTAGTCCGAGTGGACAGATGCTTGCTAGTGGCAGTGCTGATTGCACAATTAAACTATGGCATGTGATCTCAGGCAGAGAAATTCGGACTCTTGCAGGTCATACTGATTCTGTTTGGTCAGTTGCCTGGAGTCCAGATGGAGAAATCATTGCCAGTGGCAGTGCTGACTACACTATTAAACTGTGGCAGGTTAGTACAGGCAGTGAAATTCGTACCCTTACCGAACATTCCTTTTTTGTAAATGCGATCGCCTTCAGTCCAGATGGGGAAATCCTCGCTAGCGGTAGCAGTGACTGTACCATCAAACTGTGGGAAGTTAGTACAGGCAGTGAAATTCGTACCCTGATTGGACATTCTCACCCAGTCTGGTCAATTGCCTTTAGTCCAGATGGCGAGTGGTTGGCTAGCGGTAGTTGGGACAAAACCATCAAAATTTGGCATGTTAATACAGGTAGAGAAATTTCCACCCTGATTGGTCATCATAACTATGTCAGATCCGTCGCTTACCCTCCGAGAACACCTGGGGTGTACAGTCTTCATGGACAAACTCTGGTAAGTGGCAGTGATGATGACACCGTCAAAATTTGGCGTTGCGAGTAGTCATTAGTCATTTGTCATTTGTCAACAGTTAGTAGTTAGTGGTTAGTGGTTAGTGGTTAGTGGTTAGTAGTTAGTGGTTAGTGGTTAGTGGTTAGTGGTTAATTTCTCCCACTCCCCCACTGCCCCACTCTCCCAC
>NZ_JACAEU010000203.1:0-11479 GCF_013388695.1 Fischerella sp. | reverse complement strand
TTGCCGGAAAGAACATCTCCCCGGCAACTTCTCTCCACCCCACAAGAGATTTGTTGTTCTTGTGGGGTGGGCGTCTCGCCCGCCCTATTTTTACTTTATTTATGTCTATCTACTTAGAAACGCTCATCAAAACAGAAAAACGTCTTTGCGTCTGTGCGTTTGGCTGTCTTTGCGTCAGTTTTTAGCTGGAAGTCCATTGTGAACTACCTACACTGTACTCGCAGAGTTAGTGTAGGTAGTTCACAGCATTTTAACAACTGATGCAAAATTTGAACTGTATTTTAACACAACTTTACTATTTTATTTAAAAAATGTCTTTATACCATGAAATGGTAATTTCTGTAGTCTAATTGACGACAGTTTAATAAAAAATAGCATACACTAGGAAATATAAGCCTCCTCTAAAAAATAAAACTGGGGAGGACATATGGGATATCAATGTGCGAGGAGGTAATTCCTATGCAAACAGTCCAGGGATCAACAGAGTTAGAATATGCCTTTCTGTTTACTCTTAGAAAGGTAAATTCCATAACTACAGAAGGTTTTAAACCATTTTTTGATAATTTACCTGTTGACCCTTACATTAAAGGCAACTATCGCTTAAGAAGATTATCGCGTTTTATAGTTTCTGGAGATAAATTAATCAAACTACCTCATGGTTATCTCTTTCAAAGTAAAGATTACAATCCCTTAGTGGGTGATATCAAAAGAGAGTTTACAGAATTAGAAGATGCACTCATAGAACTGGACATATTTAAAAATCTAGTTTTAGCATTTAGCGATTCCTGTAAACTGCACCCAGAAGCGGAAATAGGAGTGCATCAAATCAGAACTACTTGTACGCCGGATAATTTTGGCAACCCAGCACCTGAAGGTATACATAGAGATGGTACTGATTTTATCGGCATCTTCTCAGTTGATAGAGACAATATTCAAGGTGGAGAAACACATTTATATACCGCCAAAAAAGAAAAGCCTGTTTTCAACAAAATTCTGAATCCGGGAGAACTACTATTAATCAACGACCATAAATTCTTTCACTATACTACTCCTATTAAACCGATCAGTGATGGTATAGGTACAAGAGATGTATTTGTGCTGACTTCTCCAAGTTTGCTTTCAGATTAGTTGGTTGTTGTTGGTTGGTAGTTGTTTGGGTTATCAACCAACAACCAACTACGAACAAACAACAATTTCAATTCACAGCAAATATTTGACAATCTACAAGATATGGGGAATTGAAAGCTGTCATTTCCCCAGCTTTCTTACCCGGAATTGGAAACAATCTTGCTGATAGGGGTTTATCTAGCTTGATGGCTAGAGTTGCCATATCAATTAATATGGCTGCAATCTTTTCTATTGTGATATCACCCGGAATAGGCACTGTATCAAGTCCACAACCACAAACTGCTGAATACAATAATAAGTTAGTAATATCATAAGTCTGTTCGTTAGCTCTTGCTGCTAAACCAATATCTTCGCAAACAGGAAGCATTAAACCAGAATAACCACATACTTTGACTGGTACATTTTTCAAAACACGAGTCAGCATACCAGAAATTGTCAGTGTTCCTAGATACCCAAACTTGCCACTCATGAGTTTTTCGTAAGCAAAAGCAATACTTTGTTTTTGATCCAAAGGTGATGTCAGTGATGTGTCAATGCCATTGTATGTAATCGCAAATTTTGCAGATATTGTTTCAGCTATATCTGCTACTTGTTTTAATTCTTCTGCCAAGAGGATTCGGAGATTTTCTTCTGCTGCTTGAATATCATGGTTAGCTAGAGAAAAGGCTTTCATTACCAACTCACTGCACTCTACACCAATCGCAAAAGATGTATTGCCTTTATGATATGCAGTCGGGAAAAATGGTATACCTGGCTGGCAATTTGCCCAAGCACAAAAGCGAAAGTTACCATAACCATTTTCTGTTTCTTGGGAAATACGTTTAATCACTTTTGCAGATTCCCAAGCGGTTTCAAAGTTTATGCCAGTTTCCCTGTCTCCAATCTTGCTGGAAGAATAAATTACTGAAGTATTTTTGTTAATATCTGGGATGATTGCTATAGTTTTCGCTTCGCTGGCATAACCAATATTGAAAAAACTGACATTAAGTTCGTGGCAGAATTGATCTAGAGTTTGAATTTCACTCACTATTTCGGGTGTAGACAAGCCTTGCAAATATTCTTCCCAAGGATTAGTAGCAATTCTGGTTGTTTGAACTTCGTATCCGTATTGTTCAAAAAAATCCTTTGCTCCCTGATTAAAATCAGCAGCTTGTTTAATTTTGTCTTTTTCTCTAGGAGTTTGCAGGGATACACCTGTTGTAATGTTTCTAATTTTCATACTTAAAAAGTATCCAATAATTTATTAGTTTGCGAAAATCTATAAAAAAGGTTCAGAAGCGTCTTGATGTAGATTATCTTTTTGCTATAATCGAGTGCTTTCGTTAGTCTATAAGTTTTCTTTGTGTCCCTACCCTACGGGAAGCCGCCCTTGCGGTCGTCTACACTGCGTTCAAGGGCAAGCTTTGTGTCTTTGTGGTTCAAAAATAAATTTTCTTAACCACCAAGGCACGAAGACACCAAGTCAAATCACAAGCAAATTGGTTTTTTTTAACCCACATTTACAGGGCTACCTATAAATCTATACTGACATATATTCAGAAAATAGTCTGGCTAAAAATCAGCGCAACAGCCAAATTAAATATAAAATCTGTTTAAGATACGCTAGCGTTAATTTAAAGGGTTTAGGTGCGTTAAGCTAACGCCTAACACACCCTATTAGCGAATGAATGTTACAAGCTTTAAATTAAATTTTGAGTGTTGCTAAACCTAAGTAGCGAATACCAATTGGGGAGATTTGAAAACGACAAGGTAGAATTTCTAAACCGAGGGAGAATGCCTGTCGCAATAACTTGCCATATACAGGATCGGCACTATCACCAGGAGCAAACTCATCACAATCACCCCTATTGATAAAGTAAAGCATCACTGCACGACTTTGAGGCAGTAGTGCCATCAATTCTCGCAAGTGTTTTTGTCCCCGTGTTGTTTCCGTATCGGGAAATAGCGCTAACTTACCTTGTGCCCAAGTGGTATTTTTCACTTCTAAATATATTGGGTGGTTGTTGTCAGTTAATAGCAATGCACTATTTTTTGGTGACGAAGTTTCAGACAAGATAGTACTATCTGGGTCTAGTGGCAGTGTATTTGATTTTTGAATTATTGTTGCTGTTGAAGATAGAAAAAAATCCACCCGACTTTTTTTATCTTGTCCGTAGGCTACTTCACCACGAATTTGGCTATACTTACCCAGCTGAGGGAAAAGATTTTTTTCTAAAGCTAACTTTACGATCCGATTTGGTAAAGCAGTATTGATACCTACCCAAGTTGGCTTGTGATCATGCAATTGAATCATTTCCCAGGTGTAAGCCAATTTACGGTTAGGATTATCACTTTTGGAAAGCTGCACTGGATTACCTGGAATACAAACTCCTGTCATTGGCCCGGTATTCGGACAGTGTGCTGTTACTACCTCTCCAGATGCAAGTTCAACATCAGCAAAAAAGCGCTTGTAGCGTTTTAGCAGGATACCAGGATATAAGGGTGGGTAACGGTAAAGGTAGTCATTTGTCATTTGTCATTTGTCATTTGTTAGTAGTTAGTGGTTAGTGGTTAGTAGTTAGTGGTTAGTAGTTAGTGGTTAGTAGTTAGTAGTCATTGGTCATTGGTCATTGGTCATTTGTTATTGGTTCTTTCCCTTACTCCCCATCTTCCCATCCCCCACTCTCCCACTCCCCCCATCTCCCCTTCGGGGAATTAAAAATGTAAAATTAAAAATTAAAAATTTTGAATTTTTAATTTTTAATTTTTAATTGACTACTCCCCATCTCCCCATCCTAAAATAAGGAATGAGTCAACCGTAGGCTGGAGTTTAAAGTATAAAGGATGAAGTGAATTGTTTTCATTTTGATATTCTTCTGCCTTCTGTCTTTAAGCAAACGCCATGAATGATGATTTTTACAATAGTGGATTGGAAAGAGCTAAGCAAAAAGACTATGCTGGAGCTATTGAGGAATTTACCCGTGCTATACAGATAAATCCTTATTTTGCCGAAGCTTACTATCAACGGGGTTTAGCATACTATGATTTCGGAGAAATTCTTCAAGCTGTTTCTGATTACACCGAAGCCCTTAAGCTTAATCCCGAAAGTTTTGAGGCTTATTATTGTCGGGCGTTAGCGCGAGTAGCGCTGAAAAATCTGCCGGGTGCGCTTGCAGACGTAGATAAAGCTATTCGTCTCAATCCTCATTATGCAGCGGCTTATAGTTTGCGGGGAATTATACACCGCAAACAGGGGTATATTTATGAGGCGATCGCTAATTTTAAAAAGGCAGCGGAACTATATCTACAGCAAAAGGATAAAGAAAACTGTCGCCTCTGTTTAGAAAAGATTAAAGAACTCCAACCAAAAGAAAATCCTGCTGTGGTTCTCCAACCAGCTTCCCCAACTGCACCTATAATGTCGCCAAAGGAATATTTTACCCAGTTATTGGAAAGGGCAGAAAAGGGAGATACTCGCCAAGCATTGGAAGATTTAAACTGGGCATTGCAAGTTGATCCGCAGGATGCACAAGCTTATTGCTGTCGCGGGGTTGTGCGTTGCAAACTGGGTAATTATCGGGAAGCGATCGCAGATTTTAACCAAGCACTACAACTTAATTTTCAAGATGCGATTGTCTATCGCAACCGGGGAAAAGCCCGTTCCCAATTAGGAGATCATCAAGGGGCGATCGCCGATCTCAACAAAGCACTCCAACTTCAACCCGAAGATGCACTCATTTATGTTGCCAGAGGAAATGTCTATCGGGTAATGGGTAATTATCTCGGTGCTGTACAAGATTATACTAAGGCGCTGCAAATCAATCCTGATGATGCTCAAGCTTACTACAATCGCGGTCTTGCTTACACTTGCTTAGAAGAAATGCAACGTGCCTTTGCAGATTATCAGCAGGCAGCAAGTATTTTTTGTGAGAAAGAAGACTGGGGAAATTACCAGCAAGTTATAGATAGTCTCAAAAAAATCCAAACTCCTAGTTCTGAGTCTAAACAAGCAAGGTATATGCTGCTACGACAGCGTTTGTTGAGACTGGTTGGTGGCTATTGGGAAATCGCCCAACGACTGATTGAACAGGCGAAAAGATACCATCCTGGGATGTCAGAGGAATGGTATATGGAAAAAGTCATAGATGATTTAGAACGCGATCGCGGTGGATAAATCTGCAAGGTTGGGAATGGGGAACAGATTAAACAAGTAAGTTTTTAGTAGAGAAGAATTAATTATGAGTGCTTTAACTTTACAGTTACCTCCAGCACTGAAGTTGACGAATGAAGAATTTGAATTACTTGTTGCTGTTAATAAAGAGTTGCGATTGGAACTAACTGCTCAAGGGGAATTAGTCATCATGTCACCCACTGGAGGAGAAACTGGAGAGCGCAACTTGGATATAGAAGGTCAGCTTTGGTTGTGGAACCGTCAAAATCGGCTAGGAAAAGCGTTTAATTCTTCTACAGGTTTTAAGCTTCCAAATGGTGCAACTCGTTCTCCTGATGCGTCTTGGATAAAGATGGAAAGATGGGATATTCTCACGCCACAACAAAGAAAGAAATTCCCACCTTTATGTCCCGATTTTGCAGTGGAATTAGTTTCTGAAAGTGATGATTTAGAAGATACTCAAGCAAAAATGCGGGAATATATAGAAAATGGTTTGCGTCTTGGTTGGTTAATTAACCCTATAGATAAGCAAGTGGAAATTTATCGCCCCAATCAAGCAGTGGAAGTTTTACAATCTCCCAAGAGTTTATCTGGTGAGGATGTACTACCTGGATTTGTGTTGAATTTAGACTCAGTTTTTGCATGAAACTTTACCCCTATCCTTGTTGTGATAGAAAGCCCACCACTCTCGACTCTCGTTACCAGGTTGAACCTGGTAACGAGAATTAAGAGCCTCTGGCTCTCCTACTCAAAGAGTGGAAGATATCAATTTATGAAAGACTCTTCATCTTTATTTACGATTTTGATTCTCTTTTTCACCGGAAAAGTGCATAAGTTGATTGTAGGAACACCTAATAGTAACCAAGTCGATTTCTGAGAAACGTTAGAACGCTTAAAAGTGAATAGCACTCAACTAAGCTGAAGCTTTTGGATAGTAAGGGTTTAGAACAAGAGGTGTGTAGCAACTCCTGGTGGAAATTCTTTCCAAGTTTTTGATATTTGCTATCTAAAGTTAAATCAACAAGTGAGATCTGAATTCAAAGTGTTTGCGTTTTATCTTAGTGCTATTTCACTCACAAGCATTAGCGTACGCCATGAAAGAGCTTGTTACAACACTTAATTGTGCAAAGGAGGAATCATAATGTCGAAGAGTACAGATAAACTATTTTTAGATGCTGTTAAGCAAGTAGCATTACCTAGCTGTAAAAAAAAATCATTGGTTCAGCGATATCTGCAAAATCCCTTCTCGATTGCATGGTCAAAATTGACCACCCTAATTAAAGTTGTCCAAAGTCCCCAAGCAGAAGTGTTGGAAGACGATCAAACCAAGGAATACAGATCGTATACCCGAGAGCAATATTTGTACCATCCTTTCACAGATCGCATCGATCCATCCCTTTACTACACCATTTTCTATCCTCACCAACGGTTTTAAGCTTGCATCACCATAAATCAAAAAATGTTAGAAACTTCACTTCTCAGTTCGTCGCTAGAGATGGTATAGTAGAAGGCTGGTAAAGGTGCTTTGGGCTAATTGTTCAACACAAATACGTTTGCCAGCCTTTCATTTTGCTCAGTTATTTCCTATTTCTAATAAACATCTGGTAGAAATTAATTATGCGTTCCCAAAATCTTTGTAGAGACGCGAAATTTCGCGTCTCTACATTATTTTTCACGCCTAGGTCTAATAATTGAGATTTGCCCTTAATTTTTTATGCAGTTAGGGCATTGCGCTTCTGAGTTTTTCAGCTTGATTATATGAATTAGCAGCTTCTGCTGGCTTTCCTAATTCTTTTAAAATATCTCCCCGGATATCCCACACATCAGGATCTTGGGGTTGCAAGTCTTTTGCTTTGTCAATGGCAACTAGCGCTTCTTTGTAGCGTTGTAATTCTAACAGCGCTAATGCTTTACCCACCCAAGCAGGAGAAAAATCATCTTTTAAAATAGTAGTTTGCTCAAAGGCTTTCAAGCCTTCCTCGTGATTTCTTAAGGTTTGTGTCAGTAAAATTCCTTGGTTAAACCAAACTAGATAATCTTGCGGACGGATTTCACTAGCTTGCTTAAAAGCAAATAAGGCTTTGCTAGGTTGTCCTAATAAATTTAGCGCATTGCCTTTACCAATTAAAGCTTCATAAAAATTACTATCAATTTTGAGTGCTTCTTCGTAAGAATTAAGTGCATCTTGCGGACGGTTTAATTTGAGTAATATAGAGCCTCGATCTGTCCAGATAATTGGGTTTTTTCGCTTAATTGTATTGATAAGATCGTTATAAGACCATAGTGCTTCTTCAAAGTAAGGCTTGGCAGCTTGTCGCCCTTGCGATTGTTCTATAGCAAAACCTATTTCCTGCCAAATTCTTGGATCGTCTGGTTTAAGTTGCTTGACCTGCTCTAAGTTCTCTAATGCTTCTTTTTTTTGACCTAATGCTAACAGAGACAAACCTTTTCCACTCAATGCTTCAGCATTGTTATTGTCAATTTTAAGTGCTTGCTCATAGGTATCTAGAGCTTCTTGATATCTTTGTTGTTTATATAAAACCTTACCTTTATTAATGAAGGTTTTCATCAAAATTCTTTTATCTTTAGGCTGGAGAGAAATCGCCTTATTATAAGATTCTAATGCCGCAGAATCGCGCCCTAAGATAAACAGTGCATCTCCTCTTCCTCTCCAGGCTTCGGCTGAGTTTGGTTGAATTTCTTTGAGGTTATTAAACTGGTCAAGGGCTGCTTCTGCTCGGTGTTCATCAAGTAAATTATTACCCTGATAGGAATAATATAAAGGTCGCAAAAAAGGATTAAAATTTTCTACACCAACTAATATCAATGTTAATGCTGCCAGTAAAACTGGTATATGCCAAAGCTTGACTACTCGAAACCTAGTTAGCAGTTGTCGAGTATTAAATGTATGATTAAATGGATAATAAGTTGGTGGTTGAGTTGGTGCTGGACTGACTTTAGTATTATTTAAATCTTCAAAAACATTATCTACAGAGTGGTAGCGGCGTTCGGGACTTGTATAGACCATTTTATTTAAAATAGCCGCTAAAGAATCATCAATATCACAATTGCTAGGCCAAACAATATTGTCTTGCTCATCTCGTCTTAATTCTCTAGGGTGCATTCCAGTTAAAAGTTGAATTGCTGTTAGACCCAAAGAATAGATATCACTGTTGAAGCGTGGCTTTCCTGACATTTGTTCTGGAGGGGCATATCCAGGTGTTCCAATCATCGTTTGTGTAGGTGGCGATTGGTGTGAAGGATATTTGTTTTCTAATTTTTTGACTGAGCCAAAATCAATTAATATAAATTTATTATCTCCCTTTCTGATAATTAAATTAGATGGTTTAATATCACGATGAATAATATTTTTTGCATGCAAATATGCTAAGACAGATAAAATTTGTTGTATAAAATTAATAACTGTTTGCTCTGTCCATTGCTGACCTATTAGTTCCGCCAAAGATTTGCCTTCTATATATTCTTCAACAATATAATAATTTCCTTCTTCTTCTAGATAATCAAAAAATTTGGGAACTTGTTGATTGGTCTGTAAAGTATTTAAAATATTGACTTCTCTATGAAAGAATCTTTTGGCTGTTTCAATATCAGCGTTGAGAGGGTCTAGTTTTTTAATTGCACATAATACATTAGATAGTGTATCTGTAGCAAGATAGGTTACTCCAAAACCACCTCTTCCTAATTCTTGGATGATTTGATAGCGACCATATAAGAGCTTGTTCTTGCCTTCCGTCATTTTAATATATATTCCTTCATTGAAAGCAATATCTTATAACTACTCATTTTTCCTTTTGGTTTTCTATACTACCTCGTTAACTTTTATTATAATTCTCTATGCTACATACCATAATCTATGGTATGTAGAGTTAATTAATATAAGTTTATCAATATTTTAATGCGTTACCAAACCTTGAAACTGAAATTAACTGTTTCGTTAATCTTGGAAGTGTTAATAGCCTTCTCTGCTTTTAAAGCTTGGGCTGGAAACGTTCCAGAGCGGTCTTTCGATACTGAAAGCTTATCTGTCAAACATGAGCAAATAGAAATCAAAACACAGAAGCAAAAAATTATACAAGCCTATGTGCCAAATACAACTAGTCAGGATAGTGAAGCAGGAACTGAAAATGAATCTAATTTTTTTAATCCTGAATTCCCTCTTCTAAATCAAACTCAAATTAGTAAAGCATCAACTTTGATTCTGTCCCAGCGTCCTGATATTAGTCCTCCTACCCCACTTCCTCCGACACCACCACCACAACCAATACCAGAACCCCAACCATTACCAACACCTCCTCTAGAAGAAACTCCGTCTCCACCAACAGAACCTTCACCACGTCCCGAAATTCCTGGAAGCATCACTATTAGCAAGTTCGAGTTTGAAGGAAATACTGCATTCAGCGACGAGAAGTTAAACGCAGCCATAGCCAACTTTCTCAACCGACCGATCGCCTTTTCTGAACTATTGCAAGTTGAGAACGTCATTACAGATTTGTATACCAAAGCAGGATACATCAATTCTGGTGCTGTTATCCCTGCCGATCAAACTTTGCCAAGGAAGGGAGCAGTAGTCAAGGTTCAGATTATTGAAGGTGGAATAGAAGATATTAAAATCACGGGTACCAACCGTTTGAACCCTAACTATGTACGCAGTCGCATTGCCCTTGCCACTTCTAAACCTTTAAATCGAGATCGTCTTCTAGAAGCACTGCAACTATTGCAGCTTGATCCTTTGATCGCAAATATTTCTGCAGAATTGTCTGCCGGTTCGCGTCCGGAATTAAGTTTGCTGGAAGTCAATGTTAGAGAAGCAGATTCATCAAGAACAGAATTTTTTGCTGATAACGATCGCGATCCTAGTGTGGGTAGTTTCCGTAGAGGTGTCAGATTTAACGAGGGTAATTTATTTGGGTTTGGCGATCGCTTGGCATTAGAGTACACCAACAGCGATGGTAGCAACACTTATGACTTTAAGTATACAGTGCCGATTAATGCCCGCAACGGTACTATTGCTGTCGGTATCGGTAAAACCGATGTGGAAGTGATTAAAGAACCCTTCGATCGTATTGATATTGAAAGCGACTATTCTTACTTTGATTTGACTGTGCGCCAGCCGTTCGTTCAAACTCCCACCCAAGAAGTAGCACTAGGTCTGACCTTATCCACACAAGACAGTGAAACCGAACTGTTGGGAGAAGGTTTTCCCTTATCTCCCGGTGCAGACGAGGAAGGGCAAACGCGCGTCTCTGCACTGCGATTCTTTCAGGAATATACTCAACGCAATCCCCAACAAGTTTTTGCACTGCGATCGCAATTTAGTTTAGGGGTAGGATGGTTTGATGCCACTGTCAACGACGACCCACCCGATAGTCGCTTTTTAGCTTGGCGCGGACAAGGACAGTACGTGCGATTGTTAGCACCAGAAACTTTGCTAGTGTTACGTTCAGATATACAATTAGCAACTAGACCCCTCGTACCCATAGAACAGTTTCGCTCAGGAGGCCTGCAAAGCGTCCGGGGTTATGGGCAGGATCAGCTTTTAACCGATAATGGCTTGTTTGCATCGGCAGAAGTCAGATTGCCCATTCTACAAGTAGAAAAAGTACAAGGGGTGTTACAATTAGCACCATTTATCGATTTTGGCATTGGCTGGAACAATTCCGATAGTCCCGATCAAGACCCAGACCCCAATACTTTAGTTGGTATCGGCTTAGGTTTGCAGTGGCAGATGGGTGATTATCTTAACGCCCGCATTGATTACGGCGTGCCTCTGACCGAGGCAGACGATCGGTATGGAACATTACAAGAACAAGGTTTTTATTTTTCCGTAAATTACAGTCCTTTTTAAACAAGGCAGCTATACAGGGTGCAGAACAATTTTCGGCGTTGCTGAATTTGGTCATGAATTATGTTTGCATACATTTTTGTAGTAGAGACGTAGCAATGCTACGTCTGGTCATACCCGTGAATTGTAAATTCATATCTTGATTCAGCAACGCCCAATTTTCATCTAGTTTGTTGTGATTTGTTATCAGAAAAATGGGTTTAAAACCTCGCCCTTCTAGTAGGGCTAATTCATAGTCAGTAGAGAAAAAATAGAGTAGAAAATGATGCTTAGTTGTGTTGTGTGATGAGTAGCAGTTTGATAGAAGCGTTAAAAGGGATAGAAGATTATCGGGCAGC
>NZ_JACAEU010000035.1:0-46879 GCF_013388695.1 Fischerella sp. | reverse complement strand
TGTACTTGTAGGCTTTTAACACTGTGCTTACCAAACTATATCTACTATGGTAAACTAAAGGCATACAAAAGTAAAGTCGCCCTAGAAGGGCGAGGTTTTAAACCCATTTTTCTGATAAAGTATAAAGGCTGAAAAATTCTATTCATCCTTCATTCACACTTCATTCTGAAAACGGCTTGTTTCAGGTTAACGTCTTGCGGGCGATAAATGCGATCGCATCTTCAAATTTGCCATACTAAAAGAAAAAGCGATCGCTCCAACAATGCTGGGTACTTTCCAAAAAAGTCAACTGCGAATAGAACTTGAAGCTTCAGCAACTGCAATTGGCGACAGTCTGCTGCGTCCTGCACAATTAGAAAAATGGCTACTTTCGGGTAGCCTTCCACCTGGAATGCCAGAACAGTTGCATCCAGGATTTCAATTTACTACCCGAACCGGGCCAGTCACTATTCATCATCAAGTAGATGTAGCAACTTCCAACAGCTTGCGCTTGATTCTCAGTCAAGGAATTGACGGCTTTCACGAATGGTACTGGGGAGAAGGTTGGGTACAGTCCCGTCTGGAAGGAGTGTCAATTTTGCCACTGGCTTTGGGGCAAAATTTGAATCTGCTAAGTTTGCGGCAATTTTTATTGAATAAGTCAGTGGTTAGTGGTTAGTGGATAGTGGTTAGTAGTTAGTGTTTAGTGTTTAGTGGTTAGTGTTTAGTGTTTAGTGGTTAATAGTAAACAACTACCTACTAACTACTAACTACTAACTACTAACTACTAACTACTACCTACTAACTACTACCTACTAACTACCTAGACGCATTTTGCAATTCAGCCGTGCGTACTGCTAGCTGCTGTGTCTGATTACCGCGCTGCACTTTTACTTGCAACGTCTGACCGATACGACTATCTTCGACGAGATTTTGCAACTGTTCGGCACTAGCGATCGGTTGACCATCAACTTGAGTAATTACATCTCCTCGACGAATACCCGCATTAGCCGCTGGTGAATTAGGTATAACTCGCATCACTAAAACCCCATTCACTTCTGGGATGAGAAACTGGGAATTGGGGTCGCTGTTGCTCTCTTTTGCTAGCTGGGGTGTTAAAGTTACCATCTGCACGCCTAAGTAAGGATGAGCGACTTTGCCACCACGTTGCAATTGGGCTGCTATTTGTTTGGCTTTATCAATAGGAATAGCAAACCCAATCCCCATCGCATCAGCACGAATAGCTGTGTTGATGCCAATCACTTCACCTCGTTCATTCAATAGCGGCCCGCCAGAGTTACCGGGGTTAATTGCAGCATCAGTTTGAATAAAGTCCAAGCGTTTATCGGGGATACCTACTTGGGCGCTGGAACGTCTGAGGGTACTGACAATACCTAAGGTGACAGTGCTATCGAATCCCAAGGGATTGCCTACTGCGATCGCCCAATCTCCCACCTGTACATTAGATGAAGTACCTAAGGGTGCAACGGGCAAATCGCCACCAGCGTTAATCTTGACGACAGCCAAGTCTGTTACCTCATCCACACCTTGAACTTTGCCCTCAAAAGAGCGGCCATCCTTGAGGCGGACTGTGACTTTATCAGCATTATCGACCACGTGGGCGTTAGTCAGAACTAAGCCACTTTTGTCAATAATGAAACCAGAGCCTAGACCGCGTAATTGCTCCGGAGGCAACTGTTGGGGAAAACTTTCACCAAAAAACCTCCGAAAGAACGGGTCATCATAGAATGGATCGGGGATACGACGGGTAACTGTACGTTCGGTATCAATCCGTACAACTGCCGCCCCCACGCGATTTACCGCTGCCGTCACAAAGCTGCTGCTACCAATAGCGGCTGCTGCTGGTGATTGCCGCTGGGCAATTAGTTGTGGTGTGTCTGTTGTGACAGGATCTGGTGCTGGTTCAGCTTGGGAAGGTGACACCTGTAGGGTGCCAACAGTTAGTACAACTCCTAAAATTACAGCTAATACGTGAGTAGTGAGTTGTCGAATAGACCGGGGTAGTTGGGAAAATAGCATAACCACAACCTAAATGTTTCAGTCTAGTAGTTAGGTAATTGCGACAATTATCTTTAAAGCTATTGTTGCAGATTTGATGAGAATCCCTGCGTATTGACGCTGGTTCTCATCTGCAAGTTTCGCGATTTCTCCTAATTTTTATACTTAGGGCGTTACGCGATTAGGTCTGTAATTAATAATTAAATTTATTTGAATTTAGAGGTGGAAAGCTATTCTAGACATTCACACTTGCAATGTTCGGGAATCAGGGTAGTTAGTCATTAGTCATTAGTCATTGGTCATTAGTCAAAAGTTAGTGGTTAGTAGTTAGTAGTTGGTGGTTAGTGGTTAGTAGTTAGTGGTTGTTAATTATGCCCAATGCCCAATGCCCACTTTCCCCATTGCCCCTTATCCCCACAAAGTGGGGGCCCCCCCTTCCCCATCTCCCCATCTCTCCCTCTCTCCCACTCCCCCACCTCGCACTCTTTCCACGCCTCTCTAGGCTAGGATCTTATGTACTACCAAAACTTCAACAGTAACCAATGAACGGATCGAAGCGATTAGCTAAATCATCCTTGCCCAATTTTGAGCAAGAGGAGGATATACTCCTGGAAGATACAGACCATGTACATGCAGATCAAACTCACAAGCATGGACAGTCGTCTCATCCTCACGTTCATAGTGAAGAGTCTTTGCGGCGATTGGTCAATCGGCTGTCGCGTATAGAAGGGCATATTCGTGGTATTAAGACTATGGTGCAGCAAAATAGCCCCTGTCCGGATGTGTTGTTGCAAATTGCCGCAGTGCGGGGTGCATTAGATCGGGTAGCACGAATTATTTTAGATGAACATTTAACAGAGTGTATTGCCAGAGCCGCAGAAGAAGGCAATATTGACGTAGAAATTGAACAACTCAAAGCTGCCTTAGACAGGTTTTTACAGTAAAGGGGATTGGGGATTGGGGATTGGGGAATGGGGAAAGTGGGCATTGGGCATTGGGCATAGTTAACAACCACTAACCACTAACTACTAACCACTAACCACTAACTACTAACCACTAACCACTAACAAACAACAACCAACCACCAACAAACAACTAACCACCAACCAATTACCCATCAATTTGCCGTACTACTGTTAGGGCTGAGTAACTCACACCAGCAGTACCTTCACCGGGATGGGTAGAGTCACCGACTAACCACAAATCTTTTATGGGTGTACGATTGGCGAAACCAAAAGGACCGAATGTAGGTATTCTTTGACCAATACCACCAACAATACCTCGATCGCGAACTGTAAAACGGGCAAAGGTACGCGGTGTGGCGGCTTCTATATGAAGAATAGTTTCTGGTTTTAAGTAAAAGTATTTTGCAAGGTGGGCGATCGCATCTTCTGTATACTTTTGCTTTAACCCTTCATAATTCTCTGTATCCCACCAAGGTTTTGGATCTACGAAGGAAGATGCAATAATCGTACCTTTTCCGACTGGGGCACGACCATCACCAGGATTACTAACAGATACAAATAGGGAATTATTCTCGCCAATCGGGCCATTTGCGTCGTACATAAACTGTAGGTGAGGCGGACATCCAGGCGGAATCGCACTTTCATCGACACCCAAATAGATTACAAACGCGCCCGATGCTGGCGGCAGTTTTTCTACACGCTTTTTATACCCACGCGGGGCTTTCTTACCAAGCAACTGTACTAGGTTTTGAACAGTAACATTAGCAACTACATGGTCGGCTGATTCAGTCCATACTTCCCCTGTTTTTTGGTTACGAATCACCACAGCCGTAGCTTTGCCATCCTTGACTTTGATGTTTTCAACAGTATGGCGCATTAATAATTTACCGCCATCTCTTTCCAAAGCTTGTACTAGGCGATCGCTAAGTACCTGCATGCTACCTTGAAGATGAAACAATCCTTGCGGTTCCTGCGAGACACTCAACGCCGTTGCTGCGTAAAGTAATGCTGTTTCTTCTGCATTCACCTGGGAATACAACTTCAGTTGCAAATCCAAAAAAGTCCGCAAACGATGATCATCTGCCAGTTTATAGGCACGCAAAGCATCCCCCACCGTAAACAAGGTATAAGGTACGGTAATTAATGTACCGGGACGCACTGCTTTTGTTAGCTGCAACAAATCCCAGATATCACGTGGCGGTAGTACGGGATCGCGTCCTTGAAATTCCCAACTCGCTTTGAATAGTGCTGCAATTAATTGCCAAAAGGGTTCGCTACCAGGGAACTGTCGCTGACGTTCTTCTTGCCATTTTTGGCGATCGCGCCAAACATTGATTGGTGTATCTTCCCCAGGTAAGTACACTGCACAAGCTGGATCGCATGGTGTCGCTGGTGGCAGATCTATTTCTAGTTCTGAAAAAATCCGGTGATGAATTCCTCCTGGTTCCAAACCTGCTACCTGGGTTGCACCTACATCAAAGGTGAAGCCTTTGCGTTTAAAGGTAGAAGCACAGCCTCCAGGAACTAGGGCTTGATCCAAGATTAAGACACTGTAACCTCTCTTGGCTAATAAAGCTCCAGCTGTGAGTCCGCCTATTCCCGCACCAATAACGATAACGCGGGGTTTGTTTTTGCCAACACGATGATTTGGTATTGACATTACTACATATTTTTTAACATTGTTAATTATATTTTACAAATATTTACTAGAAATTAATACTCTAAGTTGCAAGGAATAGCGGGCGGGCAAGATGCCCACCCCACAAGAGCTTCATTGAAATGATGGTGTACACACTAGAAGAAGTTCGCGCTCATTGTTTGCTAACGGTTGGACTGCAAAGCATCTAACACCATGTTTAGCTTCAAGACGTTGACTCCGGGTTCACCAAAAATACCCAAGAATCTGCCGGAGTTAATCCACCATTGCGCGATGCTCCAGAGGAGCCGCTACGCGATCGCACAAATCCTTGCCCTGTGGGATTTAGTGGTAGCCATCCTTGCGCCATCAAGATTAAGAAAACCAAAATCCCCATGATCAGATTGCTCTCAAAAATCTCATCTATAACCACAAATCCACTGACGCAACGAGAACAGGAAATTTTATCGCTAATAGCAAAAGGGAAAACTAATCAAGAGATAGCTGAAGTGCTATATATTACAACGGGCACAGTCAGAGTTCATGTGCATGCAATTTTACATAAGCTAGAAGTGCGCGATCGCTCTCAAGCCTTCATCGTCGCCATGCAGACAGGTTTGATTAAGTAGTTTGGTGCGAATAAACGTTGGTTGGTGGTTAGTGGTTAGTGGTTAGTTGTTGGTTGTCTCCCCACTCTCCCCATCTCCCCTTCGGGGAATTAAAAATGTAAAATTCAAAATTCAAAATTTTTAATTTTTAATTTTTAATTTTTAATTGACTACTCCCCACCTCCCCATTCCCTATAAGTATTATTTTCTTCACAAAAAGACATAATTCGATAAAATTAGGTAAAGCAATTTTGCAGTTGTGTCAAACAAAGGCGTCAGCGATCCCATGCAGCTGAAACTGAGTGCATCTCGGCTTTCCTTCACTCTCCTACTCTTAATCGCACCCTTTTTCCTGTGGGGTACGGCAATGGTGGCGATGAAAGGAGTGATATCTCACACCACCCCCTTATTTATGGCAGGAGTGCGTATAGTACCAGCTGGAATGCTGATTTTGATCGTAGCTGCTGCTATGGGTAGACCTCAGCCCAAGGGTTGGGCCGCATGGCTGTGGATTACTGTATTTGCCCTAGTAGATGGGGCTTTGTTTCAAGGCTTTTTGGCAGAGGGACTAGTCAGAACAGGTGCTGGCTTAGGATCGGTGATGATTGATTCTCAGCCCCTAGCTGTGGCTTTGATGTCTTGTTGGTTGTTTCAGGAAAGAATTGGCCTGTGGGGGTGGCTAGGACTTTTACTGGGAGTTACGGGCATTAGTTTAATTGGCTTACCTGACGAATTGATCGTAGATCTTGTGTCTAATCATATTCTCCCACTCTCAGACGCGCCATGGCGCGTCTCTACATCTGTTCCACTCTTCCACTCTTTGTTTGCTAGTGGCGAATGGTTAATGCTTTTGGCAGCACTCAGTATGGCAGTGGGAACGGTAACTATCCGGTTTGTTAGCCGTCATGCAGATCCTGTTACTGCCACTGGATGGCATATGATTTTAGGCGGTTTGCCTCTATGGGGTATTTCATCAGTTGTAGAATCCCAGCAATGGCAGAATTTAATACCATCTGACTGGATAGCTTTGGCATACGCTACGGTATTTGGTAGTGCGATCGCCTATGCATTGTTTTTCTATTTCGCCTCTAGTGGCAATCTCACCAGTCTTAGTGCTCTTACTTTCCTCACCCCCGTATTTGCCTTACTATTTGGCAATTTGCTGCTTCAGGAAGTCCTCAGTCCCTTGCAGTGGGGAGGAGTCGCTCTAACTTTAATCAGCATTTATTTAATTAACCAGCGCGATACTTTGGCTGGTGTAAACAAAGATGTGACTGTAACGGAACAAACAACTATTACACAGCAACAACCAGTTTTGGAAAGTTCCGGCAAGAAGATTAACCCCGTAACTGTACCCGTGAGAGAATCGGAACCTGAAATTTTACCTTAATAAACAATAGACAACCAACAAATGACTATTGACTACATTCGGGATGGCAACGAAATCTATCGCCAATCCTTCGCCATCATTCGTTCAGAGGCGAATTTATCTGTGCTAGCACCGGATGTGGCGAATGTTGCTGTGCGTCTTATTCATGCCTGTGGCATGATTGATATTGTTGATGACTTAGTAGCTTCACCGACGGTAGTTGTATCAGGACGGACAGCTTTAGCAGCGGGGGCAGCAATTTTGTGTGATGCTCGGATGGTCGCAGAAGGGATTATACGGCGGCGATTGCCTGCGGAAAATGCTGTGATTTGCACGCTGAATCATCCCAATGTGCCAGAAATTGCTCAGCGCCTTGGTACTACCCGCTCTGCTGCTGCCTTGGAATTATGGCGACCAAATTTAGAAGGAGCTGTGGTAGCAATTGGCAATGCACCTACAGCTTTGTTTCGGCTATTGGAAATGCTGGATGCTGGCGCACCAAAGCCAGCAGCGATCTTGGGTTTTCCAGTTGGGTTTGTGGGAGCAGCTGAGTCAAAAGCGACACTAGTAGCAGATAGTCGAGGTGTGCCATTTCTGACATTGCATGGCAGAAGGGGTGGGAGTGCGATCGCCGCTGCTGCTGTTAATGCCCTAGCAATGGAAGAAGAATAATGGCGACTTTCGTCATCAAAAAATTGTAAAGTTTACGTTCTGTGTGTCGGCTAATTCTGATAAATTAGTTAATTTGATATACTTGCAATCCTTTCCAAGCTTCTTTATCTGGCGCGGGCGTTGATAAAGCAAGCACGATTTATTTAGTTAAACTTATGGCGCTCATAGTTCAGAAATTCGGTGGTACATCTGTCGGTTCAGTCGAACGCATTCAAGCTGTTGCACAGCGCGTCTATAAAACTGCCAAAACAGGAAACTCTCTAGTGGTGGTGGTTTCCGCGATGGGCAAAACTACTGATGGACTCGTGAAACTAGCAACGGAAATCTCAAAAAATCCCTGCCGCCGGGAGATGGATATGTTGCTTTCCACCGGTGAACAAGTATCTATTGCCCTAGTGAGTATGGCATTGCAAGAACTAGGACAACCAGCAATTTCGCTGACTGGCGCTCAAGTAGGGATTGTAACTGAAGCCGAACATACCCGCGCTAGAATTTTACATATTGAAACAGAGCGGATATTCAAGCATCTCAAAGAAGGTAAAGTTGTTATTGTCGCTGGTTTCCAAGGAATTAGCCGCACTGAGGATTTAGAAATTACTACCTTGGGACGTGGTGGTTCAGATACTTCCGCCGTGGCGATCGCAGCGGCATTACGGGCAGATTTTTGTGAAATTTATACTGATGTGCCAGGGATTTTAACTACAGACCCGCGTCTAGTTCCCGAAGCACAGTTGATGAGTGAAATTACTTGTGATGAAATGCTGGAACTAGCCAGCTTGGGGGCGAAAGTGCTGCATCCCCGCGCTGTGGAAATTGCCCGTAACTACGGTGTACCCCTGGTTGTGCGCTCTAGCTGGACAGATGACCCCGGTACTTGGGTAACTTCACCCCAAGCAAAAGGGCGATCGCTCGTGAATTTGGAAATTGCTCGTTCGGTAGATGATATAGCATTTGATACTGAACAAGCAAGGGTAGCCTTGTTGCGCGTACCAGACAAACCAGGCGTTGCTGCAAGACTATTTGGAGAAATTGCCCGTCAGGATGTGGACGTAGATTTGATTATTCAGTCGATTCACGAAGGTAATACAAATGACATTGCCTTTACCGTGATGACACCGATTTTAAATAAAGCAGAAGCTGTGGCAGCTGCCATTGCTCCCGTTCTCCGCAGCCAAAAGAATCCCGAAGCAGGAGAAGCGGAGGTGATGGTACAGCACAATATCGCCAAAGTTAGTATCGCAGGTGCGGGCATGATTGGGCGTCCTGGTGTAGCAGCCAAGATGTTCGCCACCTTGGCAGAAGCAGGCGTGAACATCCAAATGATTTCCACCAGTGAAATTAAAGTTAGCTGCGTGATTGATGACCAAGAATGCGATCGCGCTGTCGCCGCCCTCCGCCAAGCATTTGAAATAGACACTCCCCAGACGCGCCATGGCGCGTCTCTACATCCCCATCCCCTCGTACGCGGTGTCGCCCTCGATATGAACCAGGCACGTCTTGCCATTCGCCAAGTACAAGATCGTCCGGGAACGGCGGCGAAACTGTTTGGACTGTTGGCGGATAAGAATATCAGTGTAGATATGATTATTCAGTCGCAGCGCTGTCATCTAGTTGGCGGTGTGCCGAAGCGGGATATTGCTTTTACTGTGGCGCGGATGGATGCAGAAGCAGCACAGGAAATGTTGCAACAAGCAGCAGTAGAATATGGTTGGGGTGAGGTGGTGTTAGATAAAGCGATCGCCAAGGTAAGTATCGTTGGTGCTGGCATGATCGGGCAACCAGGCGTAGCAGCAAAAATGTTTGAAGCGCTAGCGCAGCATCATATCAATATTCAAATGATTACCACCTCAGAAATCAAAATTAGCTGCGTAGTGTCACAAGAAGAAGGTGTGAAGGCGCTGCAAGCTATTCACACTGCATTTGGACTGGCAGGTAGTGAGACATTTGTAATACCAGCGTAAAACGTTGTCGGTATGTTTGATACAATTGACACTCTCCGGGCTAAAAGCCACGGAGATTCTAAGAAGTTGTTCCGAAGCGGGATAAATCCACGCTTCTCCACTTCTCCAGTTTAAGAAGATTAATCCTTCTTGGGGCGGTCAAAGACCCTCTAAACTCTCCGACTAAAAAGCCATTGAGCTTACTTTTCCTACCGATATTCAGCGAACCATTTAGATCCGCGTTTACCAAATGTCCATCTTTTGTCCTGTACAATCCGCGTTTTATTCGTTTACCAGAGAATTGGTATTCTTTCGGGTTGTCGGCATTGTAAACAGGTATCTTATCACCATCAATCGCACTTGCTTTAGAGGTGTAAGATTCTTCTTGTTCGATGTAGTTCAATCCGTACCTTACACACATTGCCTTCAGCTTAGAACGCAAACTGTGAAAAGGTATTTGGACAAAGTTTTGGTTATTACGCTTACCAATATTGATTTCTTGTTTGATGCCGGGATTGTACCCCACAATCAAATTAGCAATACTGTTTTGGATGCAGTGGTTCACAATAAATCGTGCTGTTTTGTTCAGGTAATCTCTGACTTGGTTATTGCGTTTTGCTGTAAGCTTCACTTGTTGGTTAGTGATACCTTTGATTCCTTGTTTATCTTTAATAGATTGCAGTTGGGCATTACGCGCGTTGAACCATTGGTTAATAGATTTAATTGGTTTACCATCCACGAGAAAGGATGCCCCATTGGTATCAACACAAGCTGCGAGATTATCTACCCCCAAATCAATACTAATGGCACTATCTTTTTTAACTTCTACTGGTTCTGGTTCAACTTCGCTAATAAATTCAACCTCAAAATATCTAGCGTTGTATTTTGGGTGAATCCTAACTTCCTTAACTTGATTGATGTTAAGTCTTTTTGGGAATGGAATCCAAATTTCTCCAAACTGCTTTCTAAAAGCATTGGACATTGGAACTCTAAATTTCCCATTCTTAACAACAATTCTCGGAATTATCAGCAAAAAATAACCATTTTTAGGCAGATAATTAGGAAGCTTCACTTTTTGTTGATAACTTCCATTCTTGATTGCACCAATCAATCCGTAGAAGCTTTTAAAAGTTCTGTCTACAACCTTCAATGTTTGCTGTGCAATATCTGTATTGAGAAATTTGTAGTTCTCATTGGTTTTGCACAGATGGTAGGCTCCCTCATAGCGCAAGTGCTTGCGTTCCTGAAAAAAGTATTGCCGCACAGTGTACAAACCTACGTTGTACAGGTTTTTACTCAGTCGGCACAACTCTCGCAGAGCAACAAACTCAGACTTATTCAGTTCTCTGATTTGGTTCTTTTGCGTCAGGTACATAAACAAGTTTTCGCTACAGTTGATATCGTACAGCGAAAATCTCATTTAATCAATACAGGGACACAGCAGACTAAAGTCTGCCGAGTCGCTTTTCCTCCCAGGGCTAAAGCCACTCTTGTTCCAAGCTCCCGTGAGGTTTTTTATGAAAGGCAGAAGGTCAAACTCTTGACGAATCTCCAACAGTGAACGGTCAAGTAAAGGTTCAAAATCAAGAAATGGGACAAAACGGTGACGATTGCGAGTTTTTAGCCACATGAAAATCAACTCTGGCAAGAGTCGCGGCAATTCAAAAAAGATTGAACTGTACAACCAAATCACACCATGACGTTTTAGCGGCATCATGCTTTATGCAATGGTATTCACACCTACTATTGAGCCAGTCCAAGCATACATCCGTCGTGCTATAGATTTTCTGCTTAAATAAAAATTAAATTATTGTACTTTTCAAGAATTACACAGTGCCATAAAGTGATAAGGTGAGAAAAATAGCATAATAATTATGAATTATGAATTATGAATTATGAATTATGGTTTTTAAATTATTTATCCGTGATGTAAGAATAATTTTAACTTTGAACCTCTTTTTTAACCTTAATTTAACCAATATATTCTATGTCTAGACGAACTTTATCTTCATCACCTGCCTTGGCGACGAAATCACTGGCTCTCTCATCTCTTCATCTCCGTCTAGAAGCGCTAGAAAAAGAACACCAATGGCTGCTAAAACAAATCAAGAAAAAACAAACTGAACTGAATAATTTTGTCGAGCAAATGCGCTCTTTAGCTACAGACATATTTCATAAAGGCACTCCTAGCTTTAAAAAACTGGCAGAACTTGATGAAGAAATTCATGCTCTATTCGATGAAATCTTGACCCAGAGAAAGTTTGGTAAACAAACTAAGAAAAATATTGAAGGAGTTTACCGCAATCTTCAGATGGCGGGAATCATCAGTCCAAAAGGCGATCGCGAAGAAGCAGATACAGAACTAGATGAACTATTTGAAACTGAAGAGCAAGAAAATGATGTCTCTGGTTCATCTCAAGAACGCCGCCATCAATATCAACAAGCACACCAAGAGTTAGAATTTGCTTCTGCGAACAAAGATGAATCGAGAAAGATTCGGCAGACTTTTCTGAGGTTAGCCGAAATATTTCACCCTGATAAGGTAAAAGATGACGAGACACAGATGCGCCACACAGAAATTATGAAGGAAATCAACAAAGCTTACCAAGAGGGCGATCTGGCTCGACTTTTGGAAATTGAGCGACGATATCAGGTAGGTGAAACTATCGATAGCAATAGCGAGGATGATTTAACTAGAAAATGCAATCGTCTAGAACAGGAAAAAGAATTCCTAAAAACCCAATATGAAACCTTAAAAAGAGAACTTCGCCTAGTGAAAAATACTCCTGAAGGAGTGATGGTTTCTGATTGTCGAAAAGCTTATCGGGAAGGAATTGATCCTATAGCTCAGATGTTAGAACAAGTGGAATCTGAGATTCAAGTCATTTCTGAGATTCGCGATTTTGTCAAAGACTTTCGAGAGCAGAAAATTACCATAAAAGAATTTCTCTCTGGGCCAATAATTTTACACCAGATGCACCAGGAAATTATGGAAGATTTGCTTGAGCAGATGTTAGGAGATTTTGGGGAAATAATTGTGTTTTAATACCAAGTTGCGTTCAGACATAGCAATAACAATTCGTGCCCTCTCCCCTTCCCCTGTTCCAAATTGGGAGAGGGGTGCCGACAGGCGGGGTGAGGGAAGTACTATCTTTGACTGCAACTTAGTATAAATTTATAAATCTGACTCTTCTGCTGAGAATGTATCATACCAAATTGGCATAGGGAATATTATTTGATGAGGTTTAGATTTTTGTAGAGACGTGCTATGGCAAATCTGGTACAGATTCAAAAAATACTAGCAATGGCAATTTGTATCAGGTGCGATCGCACAAATGACGGTATTCCTCTTTGACAGTGGCGCTATTTTGTAAATAGTCCTTGACCCAATCGCACCCTTGCATCAATAATTTCTCTGGGCTAGAATCAAAATCTAAATTCCACAGAATGACGTTACCAAGAGAGTCCGATGAAGCCAGCACCCGACCATCAGGACTGAAACTCAGACTTTTGACACTAGCACTATGACCACCAAGGGTTTGCAACACTTCTCCCTTACGGTTCCAAAGCTTGACTGTCATGTCTTCACTGGCCGTAATAATAGTCTGTCCGTTATGGCTAAAAACTACAGCATTTACCTCACCCTCATGTCCCCGGAGAGTCAACAATTCTTTACCCTGTGGGTTCCACAGCTTGACTGTTTTATCCTTACTAGCAGTAGCGATCGTCTGGCTATCAGAACTGAAACTGACTGAATTTACTCCTGCTTGATGCCCGTGCAAGGTCAATATTTCTTTACCCTCCCGGCTCCAAAGTTTAGCTGTACCGTCTTCGCTGGTGGTAGCAATAATTTGACCATCGGGGCTGAAACTCACACTCCTCACACCTGCTTGATGTCCCCGTAGAGTCAACAATTCTTTACCTTTGAGATTCCATAATTTGACGGTTGTATCCCAACTAGCACTGGCAATCATCTGACTATCAGGGCTAAAACTAACGCTTCTCACATCCCCCTGATGACCCCGCAATGTTACCAATTCCTGACCAGCTAGATTCCACAGTTTTATAGTTTTGTCTCGGCTGGTGGTAGCAATGAATTTGCCATTGGGACTGAATTTCAAACTTCTCAATGTATCGTCATGACCGCCGAGTTTCGTTAGTAGTTGTCCCTGTAAATTCCAGAGTTTAGCCATTGTGTAGCGACCAGCAGTACCAAGGATCTGACCATCGGGACTAAAACTAACACTAGCAGCCGCGGCTTCACCAAGATTGAGTATGGAGGGGTGAGATTTATTGTTCAATTTCCACAGTCTCACCATCCCATCTTCACCACTACTAGCAAGCAGCTTACCATCCTTGCTAAAGTTGACACCCCAAATCGCATCTGTATGACCTTGGAGAACTTGCAGTTGTTTGCCTTGGCGATTCCAGAGTCGCACACTTTTATCCCAACTAGTAGTAGCAATAGTCTGACCGTTACGCTTAAATACTGCACTACTAATTGTATCAGTATGTCCACGTAGAGTTGCTAGTTCCTTTCCTTCTAAATTCCAGAGTTTTGCAGTTTTGTCCCGACTGGCAGTAACAATTGTTTTGCCATCTAAACTGAAATTAACATACATCACCCAATTGCGATGTCCCTTGAGTGTCAGTAGTTCTTGACCATTCAGGTTCCAAACTTTGGCAGTACCATCCCGACTGGCGGTAGCAATCATTCCTCCTTTGGGACTGAAACTAATCGCCACAGCAGGTGCATTATGGGTATGGAACGATCGCAACTCTTTACCTTCCAAATTCCATAGCCGCATTGTGCCACCCCACTCCATCCCTGCTATCATCTTGCTATCGGGGCTGAAGCCTACGCACGCTACCCAATCCTTGTGAGGTAAAGTGAGAAGTTCTCGACCATCCTCAACACGCCAAACCTTCACGGTTTTATCCCGACTGGCACTAACCAACATCTTGCCATCGGGACTAAAATTGACACTCCACACCCCATCATTATGTCCCCGGAGGGTGTGAAGTAGCTTACCATCACGCCGCCAAATTTTCACCGTCTTGTCCCAACTAGCGGAAGCAAGCTTCTGCCCATCCGGACTAAATTTTACCCGCGTCACTACATCTGTATGCCCTGCTAGGCGGTTACTTTCGCGCACCCAGTAGATAGACTGTCGCAGTGCCTTTTCGACCTGCACTTTTAAATCTGTACCCGCGTTATTCCATCCCAATTGGTTTAATTTAACACTTGCTTGTATGCTTTTTAGTAAGGCATCTAAGTTATGATCGGACTCAAAAGCCGCTTCTGATGAAAGAGTGAGCGCTTTAATCTCACCAATAGTCACTTGTCGTTTTTGTTGCGCCGTTTGCCATGTCAGCAATCCAGACAGTCCCACTAGAGTCACAGCTACCACCGAAAGCACAGATAACCCTATCAGTCCGCGTCGAATGGTTTTCTTCGCTTGCTGTTGGGCGTTCAGCAGAATTTGATTTGCTTGTTCGGATGTGCTGAGGGCATTCTGCACCTCTCGTTTATCCAGTTCCTCACTAGCGGCTAAAAATCGATAATCTTGGTTACTCAAACTCTTTCCTTTTGCCCAAGCTTGAGCTTGTTTGAGTGCTTGTCCCCGGAGGAGAGATGTCTCATCCTGATAATCAGATGCTACCCAAGCATTTAATAAATCTGCGTAACTTCGTAACTTCTTTAATTGCTTTTCCACCCATTCGGAGTTAAAAACCTCCTCATATATGCGGTTGTAAACCTTTAATACACCCTGCTGTTTAACAACTAATCCCGACAAAAGTAACTCAATTTTTTCTGGAGAATCATCAGCAGGGACACTACCATCTTGGAGAATTTGCTGATACAGTCCCAGCAGCCTGCTAGCGCGTTGTTCGTTGCTAAGAAGGCGATCGCGTATTGTTCTTAAATGCGGTGGTTCATCTTGGGCTGCCCAATTTTCAATGATACGCGATCGCACAATTGCAGATACTTGATCGGCAATCTCCTCATGCTGCGTTAATATCTCTCCCATCAACTTTTGCAGGAATGGGTATTGGGGACTAGGAAATTCTTTCCCTCTCTCCCTATTTTCCTCCTGTGCTACCAACTGACATAGTTTCTGAGTCAGAAATGGCTGTCCTCCCGTCCATGCAAGTATCTCTTTGAGTACAGACTTGGGATTGTCTACCGAATGAGCCAATCCTCCCTCTAATGGTTTGACTTCATGCAGATGAAACCCATTCAACTCAATCGCCCGACCAATATTAAAAGGCGTCCGGGTTTTATCTGCAATTAAATCTGAAGGGGTTGCAACTCCCAATAGAGCAAAGGTAAGGCGTTTGTATTCGTGGCAAGAGCGAATCAGAGCAAAAAAATCATCTGTATTAAATGGTAAGCTGAGGGTACTGTCGATTTCATCGAAAAAAATCACAATTGGTTGGGCGATTAATTCTGGCAGTACGTTTTGCAGCAACTCACCCAAACGACCTACAGGCGATAAATCTTGTCGTTCTGCTAACCAATTGCGGACATTAATCTGGCTAGATAACCGGAAACTCCGCACCAGACGCATAATAATGTCAGCATACCACTGGTCTGGGGTAATATTCTTGTTCCCAATACCGGACAAGTCAACCGTTGCACAGGCAAAGCCATCTTCTTGCAGTTGCTTCGCCACCTGTACCCGCAGGCTAGACTTCCCCATCTGGCGACAGTTGAGAACGTAACAAAAGGCACCTGCCTTCAAAGCTTGATAGAGTTCTATATCCGCCTGTCGCATGACATAGCTAGGTGCATCTACTGGGAGGCGACCGCCAACTTGATACTCGTAAGGTGACAACAGTTCGTGCATTCTGGTTGCCTGCGTCATTCATCAAAGGTTGACTGACCTTATTTTTAGGGTTTAACAGGTCAATTGTCGATGTAGAAAAGTTAAGGATTTTGAAAACAGAGGCAACTTAACTTTAAACTAAATGGCGATCGCATTGATAAAGTTGTGCGATCGCCATTGCGTCATCAAATAATTCTTGACTTGAGAACAAGCTTCACCGCCAGTTGATGTAAGTAATACCGCGATACTTCAACAGTCGTGGGGACTGGTGCTGTCTTACAACTTTGGGCAAGTGAAATCTCGTCTTTACACCCCGATAGATGCCAGTCCTATTTCCTTCAGTTATGCAGGTATTGTAAGGATTATATTCATAATTGGCAGCCCGATAAGTTAATTGCATAATGCTATCCTGCTAGGGAATGTGTAACGCTTACATTCCTACTTATAGGTTTTGGAGAAATAATAGTCGATACAGAAAAGTTAAGGATTTTTATTACTTAACTTATGATGCTAAGCCGATTTTGAAGAAATCAAAGTACTTAATTTTTATAAATCAACATACCAATAGCATCCGAATTATAAAAACATTACTTGAGTTGCGATGTAGCGTGAATATTTTTCCAAATCGTCAGCACTCGTTTTAATGACATTACCATTTTAGCTGTGCGCCGAAAACCTTGATATTTGCGGTATTACACAATTGTGAACATTTTCCACCTTGCCATAATCTAGCTTCACTATTCGGTCTGATAAATAAAAATATTGGTCGTCATGAGTAACAACTATCACAGTTTTGCCTTTATTCTTCAATTCAGGTAATATCTGCTTATAAAAAATCTTTTTAAATACAGGATCTTGATCGGAAGCCCATTCATCAAATACATAAATAGGTCGGTCTTCTAAATAAGCAGTCAATAAAGCTAAACGTTTTCGCTGTCCTTGAGATAATGAGGTAGTAGAAAGTATACCATTTTTGACTTTAACTCTTTTATCTAGTTGTAATTTAACTAGATAATCATATATTTGCTCGTCAGCAATAGTTTTACCTAAATTCAAGAAATTATCGAATAGATAAAAATCGGAAAATACAACTGAAAAATGTTGGCGAAACCACTCTTGATTTTCTGTAGTAGCTAATTTGCCATTGAGATAGATTTTTCCACTTTCAGGAACGTATAAACCAGTGATTAGCTTAACAAGAGTAGACTTACCGCTACCATTACCACCGACAATAAAAATAATTTCACCACCCGAAACAGTCAAATCAATTGGGCCAAGAGTAAAAGCTGTATCTTCTGAGTCTTGATGATAAGTATAAGTGATACCCACAAATTCTAAACGGTGACAAAAATTATCTGATTCATCCCAATCCATTAAATTACTTTCATAACAGTGATTTGACAATGATATTTTGAGAGAGTTAACCTTCTTTAAAGCAACAGTTGCTTTGCTGAAAGTAGGAATAGCACTCATAATGTAGTCTAAAGGTGAAAGCAGGTAGAGAATAGTCAGCGCATATCCAGATAAAATATGAGTGGGGATAGTTTGGAGAATAGGCAGAGCAAAAATTACCAGTCCAACAACCACAAAAAACAAGCTATTCCCCCAACTAGCAGCAACTGCAAATATAGTCATCCCAACTACATTTTTACGCCGATATAATTGTGCAGTTTCTCTCAGTTCTTTCTTTAAAAATGTTTGTCGTCGCTGATAGTGAAGCTTCAGTTCTTTGGTTCCTTCAGTGATGCTCTGAAAATGATTAAACAATTTATCTTCTTGCTGACGAGCTAAGGTAAAAAATAGTATTGCTTTGTCTGCTACCTGTTGATAGCTAAATATTCCTACTAATAAAGAAATGACCACCAGAAAAAATATCGTTGGAGATAACCAAAACAAATAAAAAAGGCTACTCACTACAATAGTAATGTCAATACACAATGTAGGAATAACGTAAACCGTGTTAGAAATTGCTAAAACATCATCAGTTAGTGTAGCTAAAATGCGATGCTTTCCTAAACTCTCTAAATCATGTAGTAGTGCAGCTAAAATTCTCTCACTCAAGATGAGTCGTAATTCTAAAATTGCTTTTTCTGACAAATTTATTAATAAATATTTAGAAATGATATTAGTAATAAATTTTATAAAACAAAGACTGACAAAACTCCAAATTAATGCTGTCATCTGTGATGAATGATTAACTTGAGTGTTGATTGTAACAAGCAATCCAGCGGTGCTAACCCCACTTAATAAACCCATGAAGGCAGCAAGAGTCAGGATTCTCCAAGAAGAACGTAACAGTAAAGTTATTAAGTTCATGCCAACTCTTTTGTTATAGATAGTCTTGCTGTTTATATATAGAAGTTGACGATTGCAGTGTCGATACAGAAAAGTTAAGGAAATAGGGAGGAAAATGACTTAACTTACAAACTTAACAATTGAATAGAGGAGGTAGAAACGAGATTTAAGTAGGTTGGTAACGGCTCAAATTCCTTAACTAATCTACATCGACTATTGCAGTCCCAAATTTTATAAAGAAAGAGAACAGTTAAGATTTGCCATCAAAGTCAATTTTATGAACGCTCAACTAGACGCGATCGTCATTGGGGCTGGTTTTTGCGGTATTACCGTCGCTGCAAGTTTAAAAAAATTTGGGATTGATAATTTTGTTGTGATAGAGAAGGGTGAAACTGTCGCAACTATCTGGAAAAACGCCTACGAACGATTAGTTACTCAAAATCCCTATTTTACTTTACCTTTTTTTGAGGGCAAGGGAAAATATTCCGCGTTTAAGACCAAAGATGAAATGGTGCAGTATTTAACAGAATATACACATCATTTCCAGGTTTATTCGCATATTCATTTTGGCGAGGAGGTGCAAAGTATTACTAAGATTTATAATCAAAATCAAACAGATTATAATTGGCAGATACAAACAACTAAAGACATTCTATACAGCAAGATTCTTGTTATCTGTACTGGACTAACTAATGAACCTGTGATACCAAACTTTTTTGGGCAAGAATATTTTGCAGGGGAGATTATTCATAGTAGTGCCTATCAAAACGGTATTCCTTATCGAAATAAGAAAGTTTTAGTCGTTGGTTCGGGAAATTCAGCAGCAGAAATAGCACTAGATTTATATGAGCATGGTGCTGCTGATGTTCAGATGTTAATTCGTGGTCAACGCTGGGTATTTCCTCTTTATCCGAGACTGCGATCGCTACAATATTTGTTATGGCGAAGCAGGTCATACTTTAAACAGTTGTTTAATCAAAATACAACAGATACTAGAATAGAAGCTATGGAGAGAGACATAGACTTCTCTCCAGAAGAATTGCAAGCAGACATCAAGGAAACTGATAAATTTATTCAGCGTTTTGCTTTAGATTTGAGTGCATACTCTATCTATCCAGAAGATAAAGGGCCAATGGATATGGAAGTTAATCATGGTCGTGTCGCATGGGTAGATAGAGGTACTGTCAAACAAATCAAAAAAGGAAATATTCAAGTAATCTCTAGTAGTATTCAGCAACTCACAAAAACAGGCGTAATTTTTGCCAATGGTAGATCGCAAGATTACGATGCAATTATTTTAGGTACTGGCTTTCGTCCTGGCATCAATAAAATATTGAGGCAGCCTGAATTGTATCTAAATGTGAATGATAGGTTATTACCAAAAACAGATGGTAAATGCCAATCTATTGTTGACCCTACACTTTACTTTGTAGGCTTTGAGAAAATTGTGGGTGCATCCGCAACTTATGGATATTATGGCTGGTGTACAGGTAAAAGAATTGCTCTTCAATTGCTGGAAAGCCAATTTTCATTGCGTCAGGAATTTAATGTTTTACTCTAGTGGTCTCAATACGGTTCGGTTAGAGGTTGTTTGTGAGAATTTCAGACGTGTAGAGACGCGAAATTTCGCGTCTCTACTACAAACCTATCAACATTTTTTGATGTTATAAAAGTTAAGTTTCTAGTTAAGCCAGTTTCCACCTTGAATTCCTTAACTTTTCTGTATCGACTTTTATATTTACAAATTCTATAAAGATAACATAACACCTGAAATCAAGGAGTTGAACTGATGAATCGTGTAATGAATTCTATGAACAATATGCGCTGGAACAGAATTTTCACCATTGCTTTACCAATCAGCATATTGCTATTTACACAAGCTTGTGCGCCACGAAGAATTTTGAGCGATAAAGACAATCCTTCTAATCCTACATCTTCTTTTGCCCAGAATCCTGTTAAATCTCCACTCAATCATAGTGGTAATTAAATTCTTCTTCTGGCATCAGCAAGATTAATCTGTCATCAAAAGTTTCCGAAGATTTGAATCTCCCGATTAATTTGTCAAAATTCATATAACTTACACATATAAACTTTGTGTAAGTTCTTTCCTTCATTCTATTTTACTAAGCGACAAAACGAAAAGTTTTACACCACATGAACTAGTAACTAGGAAAAAAATATGCAGCCACAATGGGACAACTATTTACAGACATATACTAACAAATCTTATCAGTATACAACTCTGGTCGAGCATACAGGGGTATTGATATCCTTTGCAATGGATAGCGATCGCCGCATTTATTACACTGTTCTTGACCAACAAAATAACCCTAATCCTATTGATGCCAGAAATTGGTCGCCTACACCAGAATTATTGACTTTTCCAAATGAAATCGCTGAAGTTGGCTTTGGAATTATTCCCAACAAAGTATTACCATCGGTAAAAACAAATGGTCAACCTGCTGTCAACCCTTCTGAAGTTGATGTATTCCGTTCATCTACAGCTAGATTAACCGCAGATGAACCTTTTCAAGTACTCAGTGATGGACAATATGTATATTTATTTCGTCAATCTGTGGCTGAAAAAGATGTGAATAATATTACCGTCAAAGGTGCAGATGGTCAGGATATCCCGATTGTTAACAATACCCTGTTAGTCGATAGATTTATCCTTGCTGGTAATAAACTCAAAACCTCGCGAGAAGTGCGTTATCGTCGTAGTCGAAATAAAATTCTCAAAAGTAGTGCCAAAGATACTCTCGGTGCTACCGATATGAATAATCAGCCATTTTATGAACCGACATTAGAGTTAAATTTCATCCGCAATTTAAATAATGGACGGTTTGCTGTTGTTCAAGTACCGACGGGTATTCCTGATATCAAACGCTGGCAAATATTTGTTCATAATCAAAAGACAAATCGCCTAGATTCATATAATATCGAACGTTCTAGCGATGGATTATTTAGCACTAAAGGCACAGAAAGTCCGGCTGCTTTTGAAAAAATGGGTTTTGCAGAAACTGCTTTGCAGCTAGATGGTAATACTTACATTGAAGCTGCAAGCCAAGTCATCAACAAAGATGAATTTAATATTTCTGCTTGGATTAAACCAGAAACTACAGGTGTAATTTACTCTGAAGGGATGCCCAATGCTATCTTTACTGTTAGTTTGGTGTCAACAGAACTGTTAATTGATGGACAAAAAATTTCTGGTTATGGGTTAGAAATTACTGCTTACAACAACAACGCTAAAACATCCCAAACCTTGCGTTCTCTGCCCAATGTAATTAACATGGGGCAATGGAATCATATCAGTATTTCTTTAGTACGTCCGACAGAACCAAATTCACCTGCAAATTCAGGTTTGGTAAGAATTCAAGTTGGTGATAAAGTTGTCAATGCTGGAGGAATAGAAAATCAATATTTACTCTTGCCTAAATATGCCAACACTGCGACACAAAAAACCTACATGGTTGTAGGACGAAATGTTGGTTCTTTGTATGGTGGAACACAACCTGCTTCTTCCCTGACTGCAACTATTGATGAGTTATCTATTTGGGGACGAGAACGTTCAGAAATTGAAGTCAGAGAAACCCAGAATATCCGGAAAGCTGGAAATGAACCAGGATTGATTACCTACTGGCAATTTGATGAAGGTAACGGTAAAACTGTTTATGACCAAACTGATAGTTTGAATAATGGCAAAATTATTGGTAATTTGCAGTGGGTACAATCAGATGCACCTGTAGGCGATAATCCAGGAATTCGTCGTTGTAGTTTTAGCTTCGGTGATAGTCGTACTGTCGCGGGGAAAGGGATATCGGCGTTATTGTACTATCAACAGGAAGAATTAGCAGCCGGTTATGACAACAACCCTGCACCGACAAAACAAAGTGCGCGAGTGATGGTGGCGGTAGCTACAGGAATAGCTAACGATGATAAAAAGAAAGTTGCAGTTTTGGATTTTGCGGTAACTAAACGGGGTCGATTGTCTCAAATTCCGGATGTGATTAATTTACCTCTGATTGATACGACCGCGAAAGACCCGAATATATATATAGAACGCATCAATCAGCTAGAACAAACAGAAATCCCGAATACTAAAAATGCGATCGCTTCTCTAGAAAATGAAATTGCCAATCAAACCAGAAGAATTGCTACTCTTAAGCAAGAGTTATCTCAGAAACAACAACTTAAAGCAAATCTAGAGAATAATGGCGTAACAGTTTATTCTTTACCTGACTTTGATGGTCAGAGTCAAAGATTAGAGGTAGGTGAGTATCCCAGGTTATCGATACCAATCTTTTCAGTAGATTTAGATGCAGGAGCATATATCATTCTCTACGATGAACCTAACTTTGGTGGTTCTTCCCGCGTAGAGTACCAGGATGGACGCAGATATGGTGGTTCTTACTCTGTATCCAGTTTCCTAAGTGCTAAGGTACGTCTGACTGATAGTACCCAAAATCAAATTAACCTCTACAATTCCCAAATTGAGCAAATTACGAAGGACATCAACAAAATTGAAACGGAAATCATCCCTGATTTAGAAAAGGAGTTAGAAGTAGCCAGAGAAAGACTGCTAGCTTTACAAGCGGAACTACTCGATAAACGCAAACAACTGCAAGGAAAATTTGCTTTCCCCATGCGGTTAATTCACATTGATCCCAGTGGGTTTAATGTCGTGGGAGGATTGTTAGATTTTGCTTGGACAAACGATGCACCGCAGTTGTTTGAAAGTGCCAATGGCATGATAAATTTGTACTTCCGAGGCAATACTGACCAGTTCTTTACTGTGACTTACGATAGTAATGTTTCGCGCTCTAATATTTTGCTTTCTAACAGCGTCAAATTGCAAGAGCGATCGCCTGGTTTGGGACGCAGTGAAATGAAGGTGATTGTAGCTGATGAGACTAATCCTGATGGAACAACGGTCAATATTGCCGATAGTATAGATGCCAATGTCTGCAAAGTGACTTTAGCTAACAGCTTGCTACAAATTACCGAGATTTGGGATCGAGTTCCGCGTAATAGTGGTAGTTTTGCAAAGGTGTTGAGTGGACAAGCAAGGGAAAGCTTTTACCTCGGTCGTTTAGTGGAATCGGTAGCGGGTACGGTGGATATCATTACCCTGGCTGAACCTGCGACACAACGCTACGAAGTGGGTGCAGTTTTGGTAGTTGGTGCGGGGACTATTCCTCTACGCAAAGCGATCGCTCCTGGTGATAAAACTATTGCTATTGACTCCACTAACCTGGATGCAACTATACCTGCGGGAACTACGGTCAATATCATAGAGTACGATTACGACCGTTACAGCAGTTTCAGTAATCAAGGAACTGCTCTCAATTCTCCCTACAATCTCAAATATGGTTCACTTCTGGTAGAAGTTGCAGGTGTCATCAACGGTAACAATGTCGAGAATATCGCCACTCGTCCTCTAACTGGAGTATCCCAACCCAATGCTTGGGTAACAGCATCTCCCGGAAATGCGTTGAAAATTGAGAGTGGTTATCTCACTGGGGATGCTGAGAAAATGGCAAATCAGGGAGATATTAGCCTAGAAGCTTGGATTCGTCCCGACAGGAAAGACATCAAGCCTGCTTGGATTGTCTCAGAAAATTCTCCTACATCGAAGTATTGCTTGGGCATTCAAGGGCAAACTGTTAATTCTGGTTTGCAATTTAATGGTAATAATGACTACATTGAAGCAGGTAATATCAACCTTACCAATCAGTCCTTTACTATCGAAGTTTGGGCTAGACGGAATGCTGATAGTGTCAGTGCAAATCCATTCTTCTCAGCGATTCTCGCCCAAGGAGTAGCCAGAACTAATGAACAATTACACATCGGTTTCCGACAAAACCATCGTTTCAGCTTTGGTTTTTACAACAATGATTTAAACACGGCGGAAAACCTGACTAATGATGATCAATGGCATCATTACGCTTGTAGTTTCGATATCCAGACTCGTCAAAGAGTAATTTACCGTGATGGCGTTAAGGTTGCAGAAGATATTGCTACTACAACTTATCAAGGTACGGGTAGATTATTAATTGGGGTGATGAATAACCCTGAGAAAACTTTCTTCTTCTCTGGGGGAATAGATGAAATCCGCATTTGGAGAGGGGTACGCAGTTCCGGGGACATTAATATCTATAAAGATTGTCGCTTAACTGGGAACGAAGCGGGGTTACTTGCATACTACTACTTTGACAATCGCAACGTGAGCGATCGCACTGGTAATAATGCTAATAATGGCACAATTAACGGCAATCCCCAACAAGTAGAATCTCCTCTCAAAGCCTACAATATAATTGCTGGAGTGCGAAACCGCTACCTCACCACTACCCAAATCCTCTGGGCTAATTCTTGGGAACATATCGCCGCCAGCTACTTGGAAGCTTACGCCTTAAATTTCAATGGTGTTAATAATTACCTCGATTGTGGTAATCAAGTAGCTTTGGGAGTAGAAAATGAATTTTCTATTGAACTCACCTTGACTTTAACGAGTATCGGCAGAGATATTTATCCCATATTGCAAAAAGGCAGATTGGGGAGAAATCAGCCAGAATTGACCGCATGGATGGCTTTGAAGCGAGATTCCGGCAGTAACTACAGTCTCTATTTTGCCTATGAAAATAGTAATGCTATTCCACAGGTAGTTTCTAACTCTGTAGGTGCAATTACTGCCAATACCCCCATCAAAATCGCCGTCACTGGCACAAAAACCGATAATGGTTACATCATCAGATTGTATTGGAATGATATTTTACTCAATCCCAATCCGCCAGTTTTGTCTGGTGTACCCGTTACCAATCTCCAATCCCTAGAAGTAGGTAAGTGTTTTGGCATACCTCAAAGTTCAAGGATTGTCGGTAGTTCCCCTAACTACTTACTGGGTACAATTAGTCAATTGCGGGTGTGGAATCGGACTTTAACTCGCAATGAAATTCAACAAGGGACGAGCGTTAGCGAAGCTCGTCCTACGGACGCTCGCTCTAAACTAGCAGGTGAATGGTTAATTAACGAAGGTGTCGGTAACACCACCACCAACACCATCGATAACAGCGAAGCGCGGATTCTCGGTGCTACCTGGGTTGTTGACCCCAACCCCACAGCCTCCAAACTAGAAGTTTACCTCAACGGTATCCCTGCCCAAACTAATGCTATTACCCAACCCAACCTCACACCCAACCAATTCAACTTGGGTAAAGACTTCTTGGGAGAAGTTGACGAAATCCGCATTTGGAAACAGTCGCGCACCCCAGAACAAATCCTCGACAACCTCTTTGGTCAAATCAAAGGAGAACGGGAAAACCTCATCGCTTACTATGAATTTGAGTCCGATCCCGTTAATTCCACAGCCAAAGAACCAGAAATTACCCGCGTTAATGACAGCAGTTTGCGTGGTAATCACCTCACACCAGTTACCAATAGCACCCTCAAACAAATCTTTTCTCAAGCACCCATAGGTGATGAAATTGCCCTCGTGCGTAACGCTTTGGGTAGTATTGCCAACCGTTTCCACGGTAAAATAACTAGTCGTTCTAGTATTGCAGAATACGCAGACATCCAAACAGCCAATAATGGCGAAATTACCGGAGTTCACAAACGCTGTTACAGTTTCATCGACAATGGGCAATGGTATTTGCTCACAGGCTACAAAGTCGGTAACTTAATTACAGAATGGGTGAGCCAAGTACAATTTGCCCCGCAAATCAAAGGTTACATCGAAGGTGCGCCCCCCGTTCCTTCTGAGAATCTTACCGCTGGGCCAATCGATGATTCCCTACGCGACTATGTAGACAGCACTACTGTGGAATTTACTGAAGCGAATAGCGTTTCTTACACCCTAGCCGCCAGTAGAGAAAGTAGTTTCAACTCCTCCTTTGAGGGTTCTTTATCTCTAGAAATAGAGCAAAGTATTGAAACAGTTATTGCACCTTTAGGCGGCGGGATTACCATCAATCTAGCTGAGGCTGGTACTAAAATTGGTCAGTCAGTTAAATTAGATACACAGTTGAAATGGTCTAGCAATCAGCAACAAACTAACAAAACTAATGTCAGCAAAATGACATCTGTTGGTTTGGGAGGTGCTTGGGAAGACCCAGATATCAGCAAACGGCTCAATAAAGCTATGCCTCGCCGTTACCAACCATCGAATTTAGGATTTGCCTTGGTAGAATCGGAAACGGCTGATATGTATGCTATTCGTTTAGCACACAACCGCGCCCTAGTTGCCTTCCGCATGATTCCTAATCCCAATATTCCCAAGGATACCAACATCATTCCTTTCCCCATCAAATCTAGTTACACCAAACAAGGCACACTTGATGGTGCTGTAGGTTACGACCAAAACGGTAAGGTATTAGATCCAGATTATGCCGGTTTTACGGGCTACCGCGAACAAAGTTACTTCAAACCCAGCGAAGCTTACGCCCTGCGTCAGCGTATCCAAGCCGAGGAAACTCGCCTACGTACCTACTACGAAGACTTCCGCACCACACCCCCAGGTGCAACTGGTGTTTTAGCTGGTGGTGTGACTGGAGCGATCGCTGGATTAGCTGGTGGTGGGCCGATTGTGGCGGCGGCTGGGTTAGCGATCGGTGGTTTAGTCGATGCTTTGACTACCAACAACGATCTACCAGAGCAATACAGTAAACGTAACTTGGTCAACAGCTACATCTGGACAGCCGATGGTGGACTCTATGCCGAATCTACAGAAACCACAGATGTACAGCAAGAAAGTACCAGTGGAGCTTACAGTTTTACAGGTAGCACAACTAGCAGTGCATCCGGTTCTTTTGAATTAGGCGTAGATTTTGATTTTGAGGTCAAAGGGTCATTTGGTGGTAGCCTCAACCTCACCAAATCCAAAACCAAAGAAACAAGCCAATCCTTCAAAATTGAAGTCCAAAATAATACCCAAGCCGATTTACAGAGATTTCAAATGGATGACAGAGGTAACTTAGTGCGAGACGAAGCCGGTCGTCCCATCCGGGTGTATGATGCCAACGGTACTCCTTTAGATGCTCCTGGTAAAGTCAACGCTTACCGCTTCTTGAGTTTTTACCTCACCCCAACTACAGAAAACTACGACACCTTCTTTAACACTGTTGTTGACCGCAAGTGGTTAGAAGAGAGCAATTCCCCCAACGCGATCGCACTGCGTCAAGCCCGACAACCCCAAGGAGGCCCCGCTTGCTGGCGCATCTTCCACCGCGTCACCTTTGTCAGCCGCATCCTCCCAGAGTTCCCCGACCCCACAGCCCCACCCCTAGATCGGGCGATTCAGAATACTGACTTAAGCAGCAGTTACGAATTAATCCGTTTAATTGAGCCATTTGTCCGTAATACTACGACTAACGCGGGAGAATTTGATGCTGCTGTGAGAAATGCGATTCGTGTGTATTTGCCGGAGTTATCTGAGGGTTTGACTCAGGAGGTTGTATTGGCGTTGGCTAATTACTTCGATGTGGAGGGAGTGAATTAACACATTCTAAATAAAATGTAAAATTTAGTATGCGTGAGACAAAAAGCCTCACGCATTTTTATATCCTGTTGAACAGGCAGCGTTGATTTATTTGATTCGTGATGGTTCTTATAACAACAGATGGAATTTTATAAGGAGCTTTGGCTTGAGCGATTATCTCAAGTCAATGAGATGACGAGTTCGGCTGCTTAGTGATCTATAGATCTTGAGCGAAATAAGCAGTTGGGTGAGTATGAAGTGGTCAACGTTGAATTATTCTTCCCTGTGAGCGATCGCGAGCGTAAAAATACAACAGATTTCTCAATTAATCAGGGGTGTACAGCCTCATAACAAAGGCGATCGCGAATTACATAGCTTGTGAGTTAGTGGGCGAGCAATGAGCTACCCTAAAAATATGATCGGTGAGGCCATCCTGCTATGAGTGTTATAATCTCAGACGAAATTCTGCAAGCATCTGGGCTTACCCCTAGTGAGTTTCGCCAAGAGATTGCATTATACCTTTTCCAGACAGGTCGCTTAACCTTGGGCTATGCCAGTCAACTAGCGGATATGCAACCAAATAACTTTCGCCAACTCCTTAAGCAGCGCAATATCCCGCTCTATTCCTACGACGTTGAAGACTTTGAACTTGACTTGAAGAACCTGCGGGAGTTGGGACGACTTTGATTGTCATCAGCGATACATCGGTTATTACGAATTTAGCAGCAATTCAGCACTTGCACCTTTTGCCCCAACTCTACAAACGAGTCACCATTCCTGAAGCGGTATATCGTGAACTCGCAGACATTGATCCTCCCGTTCCAGGAAGCCTCGAAGTTCAAGCCGCTTCCTGGCTTGAAGTTAGACAAGTTGTGAATCGTAACGCTGTTAAACGGCTTCAGCACGAAGTAAAGCTAGATCCTGGAGAATCTGAAGCGATCGCCCTTGCCCTAGAACTCAATGCCGATTTACTGTTGATTGATGAGCGTCGCGGTAGAGCAGAAGCCAATCGCTTGGGGTTAAGGATTACTGGGTTGCTGGGTATTTTGGTTGAGGCTAAACACCAAAATCTCATTGTTGCTATCAAGCCGTTAATGGATACTCTGATTGCTACGTCCGAGTTTAGAGTATCTTCAGCTCTATACAATCAGATTTTAGAGATGGTGGATGAAGCATGATGTCCAAGGGGGTTGAGGGCAACTGCGTTGGCACGGCACAATAACTAGTTATGCCGCTTAAGTCTTCGGAGCGTTCAGGATTAAGTTACGTGAGGTTGCAGCGATCAAGACCGAGTTGTTCTTTGCAGTGAGCGATCGCGAGCGTAAAAATACAACAGATTTCTCAATTAATCAGGGGTGTACAGTCTCATAACAAAGGCGATCGCTTCTGATGTTTGTTCATCTGGGCAGAGGTACTTCATCATCACACTGGTATCGATACACAGTGCCTCAGTCACGTCTACCTTCTCCTTCGCGCAGTTGACGAATCAGCGGTACTGGATCGGGATGAACCCCGGTGCGCTGTTTGACCTGCTCTCGAATGGTTTGAATTTGTTTGTGGGCTGCCCAAGAACTACGCCACTTCATTTCTTTTTCCAGCGCTTGAACGACTAGATCGTTGAGAGATTCATCGTCTCGCTTCAATGCCCGGATTTTCTGAAGCAATTCCGCTGGGAAGCGAATCGTTAAGGCTTCACGTTCCATGATTACACCTCATGCAACCAAATAATGATACCATATTATATAACCATTTGAAATTGGGTAAACAATTCGCAGAAGTAATACACGCTCAGGTTGAAATGAGCGGCGATCGCTTCCGTGGTCAAGGTTGAGTTATTCTTTGCAGTGAGCGATCGCTCCTACGTTATCTCCTTGAACCAATAATCTCCGTGGCTTTTAGACCGGAGAGTGTCAAAAAGACAACTCTCTATCGCTATTCCACCACTGCACCCAGCGCCTGCAAAGTCAAAATCGTCGCCTCTGTTAACCCTTTCACACCAGTAATATTCATTCCCTCATAAAGTCTTTTCGTTCTCAACATTCTTATACACTCCCCCGTCTTCACATCCCAAACCCTCACCGTTTGGTCTTGTGAACCACTGGCAACAAATTGCCCATCTGGACTAAAAGCCACAGCAGACACTAAATGAGTATGTCCAACGCAGATATGGCGACATTCTCCAGTTTTTACATCCCAAATTCTCACTGTCTGGTCATGGGAAGCACTGGCAAGAGTCTGCCCATCAGGACTGTAAGCTATGGAAAAAACCCAGTTTGTATGTCCTGTGAGACTTTTCAGACATTTTCCTGTCTGCCAATGCCAAAGTTTAATTGTTTGGTCTGTGCTGCAAGTCGCTAAGGTCTGACGATCTGGGCTAAAGATCGCAGCGTAAATCCTGGCATCATGAGCTGCTAAAGTTTGCAGATGACCAGTTTCACAATTCCACAATCTCACAGTTTGGTCAGCACTGGCACTGGCGAAAATTTTTCCGTCTGGACTAAAGGCGATCGCAAAAATTTTATCTCGATGACCAGTAAAAGTTTGCAGACATTGCCCGGTGTGCCAGTTCCACAGTTTAATCGTACAATCAGCGCTACCACTAGCAACCATCTCACCTTGGGGGTGAAAAGCCACAGTATAAGCCCAGTCTGTGTGTCCTTGTAAAATTTGCAAACATCGCCCTGTGTTCACATTCCACAATCGCACTGTGGCATCGGTGCTAGCACTAGCTAATATATCTCCATTGGGATGAAAAGCCAGCCCGTAAATAAAATCTGTATGTCCTTGTAGAGTTCCCAGACATTTGTGGGTTTGCCAGTCCCATAGTTTCACAGTTTTATCATTGCTACCACTGGCAATAATTTGCCCATTGGGACTGAATATAACAGGCAGCGCCCAATCGGTGTTGCCGTACCAAGTTTTTAAACATTGTCCATTGCGATAATCCCATAACCGCATAGTTTGGTCTAAGCTGACACAAGCGATGGTTTGATTATCTGGACTGAAAGCGACACAACAAACTTCATTGGTTTGTCTGTGTAGTGTTTTGATACAGGTGTGGGTATGACAATCCCAAAGTTTCACAGTATGGTCGCCACTACCACTAACTAGTATTTCTCCTTGGGGGCTAAAAGCAACTGCATAGACGCTGTTGGTATGTCCGGTGTAAGTTTTAATGCATTTACCTGTGTGATAATTCCAAAGTTTAATTGTGCGATCGCCACTCCCACTGGCTAAAGTTTGCCCATCTGGACTAAATGCTACTGAACGCACCCAACCTTGATGTTCTGTGAGTGTTTTTAAGCACTTGCCTGTAGCAACATCCCATAACTTAATTGTGCGATCGGCACTACTACTTGCCAAAGTTTTGCCATCCGGACTAAAAGCAACACAACGCACCCAATCTGTATGTCCGGTCAGCGTTTTCAGGCAAATACCATCACGGATATCCCAGAGTTTGACTGTGCGATCGCCACTAGCACTGGCTAAGGTTTGACCATCGGGACTAAATGCTACGGAAAATGTCTCATGATTATGTCCAATCAACGTTTTTATACAAACACCATCAGCGACATTCCAAAGCTTAACTGTGTGGTCTGCACCACAACTTGCTAAAATTTCTCCATCTGGGCTAAACGTTACAAAGCGTACCCAGTTGGTGTGACCCTGACAAATCAACAATAATTTTCCTGTTTTCACCTCCCACAGACGGACATGACAGTCGGTGTCGCACGTTGCTAAAAGCTGACCGTCTGAGCTAAAAGCAGCAGACAAAATATTACCTAGTGTTTCAGTAAAAACACATGATGATAAATCTGAGCCTGCAAAATTAACATCATGCAAGTTTACATCCTGAAGATAAGCTTGCCAAACAGTTAGATAGGAAAAGTCATAGCCGCTTAAATCAACCTGTGCTTGATGCAGAAGATTAAGTGCATTTCCCCCTGCATATCCCATTTCTTGGGGTGATTTTCCTCGGAGGTGGGAGAGAATTTGACTCAGACAACTAGCAATATTTTCAGGACTATTAAGTTGTGCGATCAATTCATTCACAATCGGTTGAAGGATCAGACCAGTTTGAGTTTCTCGCACATAATCCTTGGTTTGCGCTTTCATTAAAGCATGACTTCTAAAAATGGCTATTTTATGGCTGACTATCTCTTGACTAACTTGCTCAATTAATTGGTTAGTTACATATTCCATCACCACAGGTTGTTGAGTAAAGCTACTGGCACTTTTTTCAATTAGCGATCGCCTTTGCAAAGAATTGAGCGATTCCAACATTTCACGGGATAGGACATTAGTAACAAAATCTGCTTGTAGATCCCGCAATGAAACTGGTTCGCGATTGATGGCTAACCAGTACATAATCTCCCGTTCTAAATTTGTGAGACGATCAAACTGTTGATTGAGTAAGTCGCGGATATCGTCGAAGACAAACGCACTTTGCTGAGAAATATCTAAAAACTGCGAAATATTACCATCAAAAAAATCTCCGATCGCAGACGCTACAATTTTGAGAGCCAGAGGATTACCACCATAGCGGGAAATCAAGATTTGCCATTGGGCATCTGTAGCCGTAAACTTTCCTTTGACATTAAATAATGAGCGTCCTTCATTCTCTGGTAAACCTGTAAGTTGCAGAGAACGTACAGGCAAAAGTTCACCCTCGAATTGAGATAGTCCTTTCGGTTTTTCCCGTGAAGTCAACAGCAGACAACTTTGGTGTGAAGTTTCAGCGATACAGCGAAAAAGTTGACCGTAACCTTCGTATCCAGGACGATAACTACCAGTGCGATCGCCCGCCTGTAAAATTGATTCAGCATTATCCAGAATCAACAGACAACGCAACGAACGTAAATATTTTAGTAACAGCGAAATTCTGCCTTCTAAGTTAGCTGGTAAATTTGTTTCCTGCTGTCCGGATAAAAACTGAATCAACTCAGCCAAAATATCTTCAACTGGGGGAGCATTGCGAAGACTCCGCCAAATTACATAATGTAGAGAAGCAACATGTCGCGTCTCTACAACAATTTGTTGCGCCAGCTTGACAGCCAAAGTGGTTTTACCAATTCCACCCATCCCCAGCAGCATCACCAAGCGGCAATTTTCTTGCACAATCCACCGTTGAACTGTGTTTAATTCTTCTGCACGTCCATAAAAAATTGAGACATCAGGCGCTTCGCCCCAGTCTGTGTGAGGAGTGGAGGACGCGGGGACATAGGGACGCGGGGACGCGGAGAATAACTGTTGACTCTGTACAGACGTGCCATGGCACGTCTGTACAACTTTTGACTCCTTCTCTGAAACTTCTTCCCAACTCAGTCCCAAAACTTGGCAGTAGGCTTTAAACGCCTCAGCATTAATTGGGTATTTTCCTGCTAAGAAGCGCTTCCAAGTTCCTTCTGAGATGCCTAAAGCCAGAACTCCTTGTTCTTGCCAACAGACTCCTAAAATTTCACTAGCTGACTGAATCCATCTAAAATCATCGACAGACCACCCTTTTGCAATTCTGGCTTGCTTAATTTTTGCTAGTCCCTGTTGAGAAGCTTTGAGAGTAGCCACTATATTTTCTAAGCGTCCTATTTTATACGTATTTTTTATAGGTATAAATATCGCAGAACTCAAACATGATTTGCAATAACATATTAATAAATTTTTGCCTAGATCAGTTTTATTTGTCTTGGCGATCGCAAAACTGATCTGGAGCAAATAAGGTTACATCATCAAAAATTGAAAATTGAAAATAGTATTCATATTCATGCAGTGGCTGAATATACTGGGTATATTTTACTAGCATTAGAAGTAAGCCAGTTCTTCAGATCATGAACGAACACTTGCAAAATAGAACATGGTTGGAACTTGAACATCCAACAATTGCTGATATTGCTTGCTTTGCCTATATCGGATTAGCACCAGAAGGCAAAGTTGATTTAGAACCTTATCCCAGTGTAATTGCTTGGATTGATCGGATAAAACAACTACCAAGATATGTAAATATGCCCGGATTGTAAGCAATCCAAAATCCAAAATCTAAAATCTAAAATCCAAAATCCCAATGTCTTTTCATTCTGGAGAAATTGCAGTCCAAACCCAAGCGGGAGTGCGAGAAGAAGCACAACGTTTGTGTAGTCTGATCGGTAATGTCATTAAACCAGCTGCTCAAGAATTTCTCCACACCCAGCAGTTGGTTATTGCTAGTACAGTAGACACGGAAGGTAGAGTTTGGGCATCCTTGCTCACAGGAAAACCTGGTTTTGTGCAAGTGTTAAACCAGCAGGTTTTACAGATTGATGCATTTTTCTTATCAGATGATTTACTGTATCATAACCTGCACAATAATCCACAAATCGGTCTACTTGTAATTGATTTAGTAAACCGTCGGCGTTTACGTCTCAACGGCAAAGCAGAGATTCAGCCAGGAGGTAAGATCAAGGTCAATATTGAGCAAGCTTTTTTTAATTGTCCCAAGTATATTCAAGTGCGTCACTTAGAAACAGGGATGACAGAATCTCTAGAAAACCCTGTAATCTTCACCAGAGAAGCTTTGAATCAGACAGATAAATACTGGATTACCCAAGCCGATACTTTTTTCATTGCTAGTTCCCATCCAGAAGTTGGCGCAGACGCATCTCACAGAGGCGGATATCCAGGGTTTGTGCAAGTTGTGCATAGTAACAAGCTAGTGTTTCCCGATTACGCTGGTAACAATATGTTTCAGACCTTCGGTAACTTGGCTGTGAATGCAGGTGCAGGTTTATTGTTTATTGATTTTGAAGAGGGACATACTCTGCAATTAGTTGGTAAGGCAGAGGTGATTTGGGATGCAGAGCGATTAAGTGATTTTGCTGGAGCGCAGCGTTTAGTTGAGTTTGAGGTAGAGCAAATTTTGGAAACCCGAAATGCTACTCCTTTACGCTGGCGGTTTAGTGATATCCAGACACAGTTCAGAAACACAGACTGAAATTATCTAGTCTTAGGCATTTTAGTCAGCTTATACCATATATTTATTCTTTTGTCAAGACCAGTTTTTCAGCCCTGATCTACTCCAAACTGATCTTTCGCCAAGTCAGCTGATAGAGCGATCCTAGAAAAGATGGAAGGATGAAAAGATAAATTCCTTCGGTCAGCACGCTCCTACACTGGCTTTAATGACAATGGAGTGGATCATGTCCGAAAATCCTGTTTACATTGGCATCGAAACTACTGCTCACTCGACGATACAGGCAAACGCTAATGCAATTGCCTGTATTCTCGCGTTCAATGGTTTCATGGATGTGGCGAATAATCTGCTTATACCTTTACCCTCTAAGCAACTCCAAAAAAAAATCAGGAGACATAGGGTAAAACAAAAGGCTCAGTCTCAGTCACAAGAGACGAAAAATAGATTACAAGCAGAAATTGCCACACTGAAGCAAGAATTGGCTGCTTTAAAGCAGGAAAAGGCTGAATTGTCAAGCTTGCTCGCTATTACGACTAAGCACAAATCACCAGAGGCACTGTGGCAGAGTGAAGAATTGTTGAGACGCCAAATGCAGGAGATGCAGATTGAGATCGATTTAAATCAAGTAGCACGCCAGGTAGCTGAGATTACTAAGACTGATTATTTTCAGCAGTTACAAATAGAAGTTGAACACCTCCGGAATTCAGAAGTTGCTGACGATAGTTGTTAGAGGTGTCTTATGTCTAAAATTATTGCTATTCATTCTTTTCGGGGCGGGACTGGTAAATCTAACTTCACAGCAAATTTAGCAGTGGCGATCGCTCAAAAGGGAAACCGAGTTGCTGTAGTGGATACTGATCTTAAGTCTCCTGGTATTCATGCCCTATTTAGTACTGATGAAAGTATCACAAGCAATACCTTAAATGACTATTTATGGAATCGCAGTTCAATTAGTGACACAGCCTGCGATGTCAGTTCTCATTTAGGAATAGAGGGTAAGGGCAGAGTTTTCCTGACTCCTTCTAGTATAAATGCTGATGAAATCGCCAGGATTGAGTACGAAGGATACAACGTTAGTCTACTTAATAGTGGATTTCGGCGCTTGATCGAAGAATTGGAGATAGACTACTTATTCATCGATACTCACCCTGGTCTTAGTCGAGAAACTTTATTATCTATCGCTATTTCTGACCAGTTAATTGTGATTTTGCGCCCAGATCGCCAAGACTTTCAGGGAACGGCAGTTACAGTTGATGTTGCCCGTCAGCTCAAAGTCCGCAACATGATGCTGGTCATCAACAAGACACCAATCAAGATGGACTTTTCAGCATTACAAAAAAAAGTAGAGAAAACTTATAAAATTCCAGTAGCAGGTATCTTGCCATTGTCGGAAGATATGGTGCAGCTGGGCAGCTGTGGACTGTTTTGCTTGCAATATCCAGACCATCCTTTGTCTGAGATGCTCAAACAGGTCGCGGAAAAAGCAATTATGGAAACTTGCCTAGTAATTAAGTAAGAAAAATGACAGATAGTAGTGGAGAACAAATTATACCTTTTGAACTAGCCTTGAAACTGGCGGATACGGCCGTTTTCGCCAAGACCTCTAGACATTTAAGAAATATTGAAGTTGCTGTTTTGCGGGGAGCTTGGTTAGGTCAGAAATATGACCAAATTGCGTTAGAAAGTGGTTACACTCCTGAATACATCAAGCATGATGTCGGGCCAAAACTGTGGCAGACCCTTTCATTTAGTCTGGGAGAAAAAGTCAGTAAAACTAATTTAATGGCAGTTTTAGCGCAGCGAGCAAGTCAGGAGGAAGACACGGGGAGACGGGGACACGGGGACGCGGGGAACTTCTGTGCGTCTTCTTTAGAATTAGAGCCACCAGTTGGACTAGTACCACTAGACTCTACTTTTTATGTAGAACGCCCTCCCGCAGAGTCACGCTGTTATGAAGAGATTATTAGACCAGGGGCGCTAATTCGCATCAAAGCGCCCAGTCAAATGGGTAAGACTTCTCTGATGGTCAGAATTCTAACCCATGCCAAAAAACAGAATTTTGATGTAGGGGATGATCTGGAAGTACACACCGTTGCACTCAGTTTACAGCAAGCAGATCGAGCAGTTTTCACTGACTTGGACAAGTTCTTGCGCTGGTTCTGTGCATCCATTACTCGCAAGCTGCACCTGTCACACCGAGTAGAGGATTATTGGAGTGAAACCTTTGGCAGCAAGAGCAACTGTACCGCTTACTTTGAAGATTGTTTGCTACCAGATATTAATGGTGTTTTAGTTTTAGCTTTGGATCAAGTTGATGAGGTGTTTTTACACCCAGAAATTGCTGATGATTTCTTTACGTTGTTGCGATCGTGGTACGAAGAAGCAGCTTATGGAGATAGCGGCAATCCTCTCTGGCAAAATCTGCGCCTGATTATCGTCCATTCTACAGAAGTCTATATTCCTTTGGATATTAATAAGTCTCCTTTTAATGTAGGACTGGCAATTGAATTACAGGCATTTACAACCAAACAGGTGCTTGATTTGCAACAGCGTTATGGATTGCACCTATTGGAGAGTGAAATATCTGAGTTAATGCAACTTGTTGCAGGACATCCTTATTTAGTGCAACAAGCTCTCTATCACCTAGCACAGCACGATCTAACTTTCAATCAGTTAGTACAAATGGCTGCAACAGATGCGGGCATTTATAGCAATCATCTGCATCGGCATTTACGTAATCTCCAAGAACACCCTCAATTAGCAGCAGCATACGAGCAGGTACTGAAGTCATCAAAACCTGTAGAGTTAGAACAACTTTTAGCATTTAAGTTACACAGTATGGGACTTGTTACTCTGCAAGGAAATCAGGTCATGCTCAGTTGTGAGTTATATAGACGGTACTTTAGTGACATCTTGCGGCAAGACACTACGCGTTTACAGCTAGATGTATAGGACAATACAGTTCAGTTAGCAGAACTTGATTATTGAAGATCCCCCCTAGCTCCTTAAAAAGGGGCTAGGGGGGATCGCAACGTTAACTGAATCGTATTGGGATCTAAGAGTTTGAAAATAGACCTTAGGAACTCTGCCTAAGAACATTAGACTTCTTGCAAAAGTAAATTTCATGCTGTTAGGGAATTTGATTAGTGGTTAATAAAAAAATGTTGATTACTAACAACTAACTACCCAAATTCAAGATGGTTTACTTTCGCAAGCGGTCTATTTAGTCTATTTAGTAATAACCCTTATTAATAACCCTTGCCGTAGTCGTTGCGATTATCGTTGTTGTTAACGTTGTTGTTAACGTTGACGTTGTAGTTTTCGTTGCGGTTGTAGTTGTCGTTGCGGTTGTAGTTGTCGTTGAAGTTGTAGTTGTCGTTGTAGCCAAGGTAGTAGCCAGGATATAAATGCATACCACCTGCCACAACGTCTAATTCCTGCTCAGACAACTCGATCGCTTCGTTGATGTTAATGTTTTCTGACATAATTTTGTCCTTTCTTTGTGAGATTTTTGAGTTTGATCAAGCGGAGGTTTATTACCCGTTGAATTTATTTTTTAGGGCGACCTCTGCTTTGTTCCATTTGGAACTGTATTCATCGTAGGTTTCCCACAAAGAATCGACCTCTGAAAAAGGTCTTAAATGTAGCATCAACGAATTATATACGTCGCATCAACGAATTATATACACTGCCTCTGACTTTCGTTGACTCATAAGCATCAATACCAGGGTCGCTGAAAATGTGCGATCGCAACTTCCCAGTATGTAGCTCCATGCTTCGTCAACGCTACGGAATCATCGCCACTTTAATTACCTTACGCGATCGCATGTCACAAAACACTGCCTCCAAATCTTTTAACGGGCGGTGTTCGCTGATTAATAGTTCAAACGGAATCTTGCGACTAGCAATCAGTGCTAGGGCTGCTCTCACAAACTCAGGAGTGTTGTGAAATACTCCTTTGAGGGTAAGTTCGCTATAGTGGAGTTGTTCTGTGTTGACGGTAATTGTTGTATCTCGCGGACAACCACCGAATAAGTTGACAGTAGCACCGGGACGGGCGCAAGCAATAGCAGTTTCCCAGACGCTAGGTAAGCCAGTGGCTTCAATCACCACATCTGCACCCCACCCATCTGTAAATTCTTTAACTACAGTGGGTATATCTGGTAATTGACGGTAATTAAATGTCTGTGCTGCACCGAGTTTTTTACCAATTGTTAGCCTGTCGTCATTACCACCAAACAGCAATACTTCTGCCCCCAGATCAAAAGCCAACTTGGCCACAAACATCAGTCCGATTGCTCCATCTCCCAAGACTATTACCCTATCTCCAGCTTTGACATTGGCACGGGCTACCCCATGCAGCACACAAGCCAAAGGTTCTGTGATTGCTGCTAATTCATAGGGTAAATCTTCTGGAATTGGCAATAAATTATGCTGGACAATCGGCGCGGGGATTTTTAAATATTCGGCAAAAGTACCATTATTCCAAGTCAAATTTGGACAGAGCGAGTATTCTTGGCGTTGACAAAAAAAGCAATTCATGCATGGCGCGGAATTATTAGCAACCACGCGATCGCCAACTTGCCAACCCGTAACACCTTCACCTACAGCTACTATGCATCCAGCGGCTTCATGACCAAAAAGAGTTGGAGGTTTGAGCATCTTGGCATGACCACCGCGACGCCACACTTTCAAATCTGTACCACACGTTGTTGCTACTCCCACCTGGAGCACTACTTCTCCTTTTCTAGGAGTGGGGTCAGCAACTTTTTCTAGACGTAAATTTTCTTTCCCGTAAAGTAAGGCTGCCAGCACAGCTTATAACCCATTAATTAGCGCCACCTGATTGTATCAAAGAATTACTAAGTGAACTAAACACCCTAGTCTTTAGAATGATTGCTCGGAAACAGGTAGGCGATCGCAGCCCAACCAGAAAATGTTAATAGACTTACTAAAAATGCGGTCAAGAAAATAACAGACATATCTGAGAGCAGAATTCAGTTTAATTTCTTGAGGTGTCAGAAAAATATGAGCAAGGACACTTTCAAGCTATCAACTGAATATGACGTAGTTATGAATGTGTTATGTCAATTGCTTGTATTTCATTAGCCAGATACCTGCAAACACACTCACCTGTGTTGGGGACGTGGAAGCCTGGTTTTTAAAAGATAATGGAGGAAACGGCACGTCACCCGGTAATGGGTAATTGTCAATGGGTAATCGGTAATAGTGAGTCAGCGCGCTGCGTGCGTCTACACCAGTCGCTCATGGGGCAGAACCTCGCCGTCGAGCAAGACTTGGGGCTTGTTTAGCAGGGAAAGCAACACACGATACAAGTAAATGAATCACCTGGTTTTTTGTTTAGCTTTTTAACAAAATTCTAAAAAAACTTATGTGAAAAACTAGTTTTACAGAAATCATTCAGTATTTTAAAAAATGATGAAGTAATGGTGCATTTAGTTTGCAAATATTAAGCAACCTGAAGTAGGCCGATTTTGGGTTTTACTATTTTGAAACTGGAAGATTGAATTGCTTCATTAACATGAATGAAAGCTCTACCTATTAATCAGGAAAGTGCAAGACTAACAGCCCTCCGTCATTATCAAATTCTTGATACTGAACCCGAAGAAGCTTTTGATAATCTTGCCCAGTTAGCAGCCCTTATTTGTGGAACGCCAATTGCCTGTATCAATTTCATCGATGAAAACCGTCAGTGGTTGAAGGCAAAAGTTGGTTGGGATGTCACAGAATTACCGCGTGATGTCGGGATGTGTCCCGCTTGCCTTCAGCAAGATGATGTTTTAATTATTAGCGATACTTTAGCAGATGAGGTATGGGCGAAAAACCCGGTAATCGCAGACCCTTACTATGTGCGATTTTATGCAGGCATACCCCTATTTACACCCGAGGGATACGCGATCGCCACTCTTTGTGTGATGGATAGTCAACCCCGACAACTAAATTCACAACAGGTAGCGGCCTTGCAGAAACTAGGTCGGCAAGTAACGATCCAACTGCAAATTAGGCAAGCAGAACAATACCAATCTAGCGGTAGAGCATTACCTATGACTGGGACACTCAGGGACACTACCCACTGTCAACGAGCAGAAGAACAACAGGCGATCGCCGAAGCAAGACTGCGTCACTTACTGACCGTTAGCCCAGTTGTGATGTATTCTTGCCAGCCAGACGGAGATTTTGCCACTACTTTTATCAGTGACAATATTACTTCTTTGCTGGGCTATGAAAGCCGTGAATTTCTCGAAGATTCTCAATTTTGGACTAACCATATCCATCCAGATGATGCTCCCCGTGTCTTAGCTGAACTCGCTACCTTATTTGAGCAGGAACACCTTACCTGTGAATATCGCTTTCAGCACCAAGATGGTAGTTATCGCTGGGTTCGAGATGAATTAACGTTAGTCCGAGATGCATCGGGTCAGCCTTTAGAAATAGTCGGTTCTTGGATTGATATTAGCGATCGCAAGCACGCAGAGGAAAAACTAGCTCAAAGCGAAAATCTGCGGCGCACCATAGTTGAGTCAGAACCAGAGTGTGTGAAATTGCTTGCCGCAGACGGTACGATACTGGAGATAAATCCTGCGGGACTGGCGATGATTGAAGCTGATTCTCCAGACCAAGTTCTTGGCAACTCAGTTTATCCGATTATAGCCCAGGAGCATCATCAGGCTTTTCAAGAACTTACGGAGAGTGTTTTTCAAGGTAAATCGGGAAGGCTGGAGTTTGAAATCGTTGGTCTCAAAGGCACTCGCCGCTGGCTAGAAACTCACTCTGTTCCCCTTCGCAGTGCTAAGCAAGAAATTATTGCCCTGCTTTCAGTTACTCGTGACATTAGCGATCGCAAGCTTGCAGAAGCAGCATTGCGCGAGAACGAACAACGGCTGAAACTAGCATTGCAGGCTTCTAAACTTGGTTCTTGGCAGTTCGATTTGCAAACAGGGGAGTTGTCTGCATCCAACCAGTGTAAAGCGAATTTTGGTCGAAACCCCGAAACAGAGTTTTCCTATGAACTGCTGTTTGAATGTATTCATCCTGACGATCGCGCCTACGTACGAGAGTCTGTCAGGCAAGCTTTGGAGCAAAAAATTGATTATGAGGCAGAGTACCGCAATATCTGGTCCGATCGCAGCGTGCATTGGGTGTTGGCACGGGGTAGCGCCATCTATGATACTGATGGTACGCCAGCTCGCATGATTGGTGTGACTCTGGACATAACTGAACGCAAACGAGCTGAAGAAGCCTTAAGAGCGAGTGAGGAAAGATTAAAGTTAGTAATAGATGCAACTAATGATGCTATTTGGGATTGGGATCTTGTTCAGAATAAATGCTTTTGGTCAAAACGGTTTTACCAATTCTTGGGTTTGTCACCCACAGAAGAAAAAAATTACTTTTATGAATCCCTTTATCCACTGGTACATCCCGAAGACCGAGAGCAATTTACGGAGTTACTCTACCAACATTTAGAACTCAACCAACCATATAAAATGGAACTGCGATTGCGCCGAGCCGATCGCACCTACAATTGGTTTTTCATTCGGGGCAAAGCAGTTCGAGATCCCAATGGTCGTCCGCTACGGATAGTGGGAGCGCTGAGTGATATCTCCGAACGCAAGCAAGCAGAAGAAGAATTAAGACAGCAAAACCAGCGATCGCAACTTTTGGCTGAAGTTGCTCTGAAAATTCGCCAGTCCTTGCAAACTGAAGAAATTCTCCAAACCACAGTTACGGAAATTCAAAAACTGCTGCAAACTGACCGAGTTATCATCTTTCGATTTGGGAGTGATGGTTTGGGAACAGTGGTACAAGAGGCAGTGGTACCTGGTTGTAGCTCGATTCTAGGACAAAAACTGTTTGACCCCTGCTTTCACCAAAATTATCAAGAAGCTTATCGTCAGGGGAGAATGAATATAATTCCTGATATTAGGTCAGAAAACGTTCATTCTTGCCATCGAGAATTTCTAGAAAATCTTGGTGTCAAAGCTCATATACTAGCACCGATTATCTTTAGAGATACACTTTGGGGCTTGCTCATCACCCATCAGTGTGTTCATCCCAGAACTTGGAGTAGCTGGGAAATCGAGTTAGTGCAACAATTGGCAAACCAAATTGGTATTGCCCTATCCAAAGCTCAATTATTAGAACAAGAAACCCGGCAAAGAGAAGAACTTGCTCGTTCCAACGCCGAATTAGAACAGTTTGCCTATGTTGCTTCTCACGATTTGCAAGAACCATTGCGGATGGTAACTAGTTATTTGCAACTGCTGGAGAGAAAATACAAAAGCCAACTGGATGCCAAAGCCGATGATTTCATTGCCTATGCTGTAGATGGTGCTCGCCGGATGCAAGTCTTGATCAATGACTTGTTAAGCTTTTCTCGCGTCAGCACCCGCGGTCAACCCTTTAAGCTTGTAAACTGCAATACTGTTTTGCAACAGGCGATCGCCAATCTCAAAATTGCGATCGCCGAAAGTGGTGCAGTTATCACCCACGATCAACCTCTACCCGAAATCATGGCTGACGCTACCCAGTTAGTGCAGGTGTTCCAGAACCTAATTAGTAACGCCATCAAATTCCGCAGCGAACTGACACCGCAAATTCATATTGGGGTAGCGAAGGCATCGGACAAGGGGCATTGGGCAATGGGCAATGGGCAATGGGCATCGGACAAAGGAAAAATCAGTACTTCAATCCCCAATCCCCAATCCCCATTGCCCCTAATCCCCACTTCCTGCGGTCGTGGTGGCCCCGAGTTCCCCAATCCCCCTACAGAAAACGAATGGCTCTTCTGGGTGCGCGATAATGGCATTGGCATTGAGCCGCAGTATCGCGATCGCATTTTCATCATCTTTCAGCGTTTACACGCCCGCGGCAAATATCCCGGTACTGGTATTGGCTTAGCAATTTGTAAGAAAATTGTCGAACGCCACGGCGGACGCATCTGGGTGGAGTCGGAAATCGGTAAAGGAACAACCTTCTACTTCACAATTCCGGATAGGATAGATACGCCATCATGAATATTTCAGCAGATTTTATGCCTATTGAGGTTTTGTTAGTAGAAGACAACCCCGGCGATGTAGAGTTAACCAAAATAGCTCTGGAAGATAGCAAAATTTCTGTTAACTTGAACGTAGTTGAGGATGGCGTAGAGGCGATTGCATTCTTGCGTAGAGAGGGAAAATATGCTAATATAATGCACCCTGATATTGTGCTGCTAGATTTGAATCTGCCCAAAAAAGACGGGAGGGAAGTACTGGCAGAAATCAAAGCAGATGAAAAACTCAGGCGAATTCCTGTGGTTGTGCTGACGACTTCTCAAGCTGAAGAAGATGTTCTTAGAGCCTATAATCTCTCTGCTAACTGCTATATTAACAAGCCCGTTGACTTCGATCAGTTCGTTAAAATAGTACAATCCATAGAAAGTTTTTGGTTTACGATTGTCAAGCTGCCACCGGAGTGAAGAGGGAAAGGGGGAATTGGGCATTGGGAATTGGGAATTGGGCATTGGGAATTGGTTTTATTACCTATGCTCCATGCCTCATCCCTCACGCCCCTGCCCTATGCCTTCTTCCTCCTACCTTCTTCCTTCTTCCTTCTTTGTTTTAACTAAAATGGCAGAACAACCTATCAAAGTTTTGTTGATAGAAGATAACCCTGGTGATATCTGTCTGTTGCAGGAATTTTTATCGGATGTCACCTCCGCACAGTTTCAATTAATTACCGTTGAGTGTCTGGATCAAGCGTTTGAATTTCTCAAGCAAGACAGCTTTGATGTGATTTTATTAGACCTCTCTTTGCCAGACAGTCAGGGGTTGGAAACTTTTATTAACATGCATCACCAAGCACAAGCTATTCCCATCATCGTGCTGACAGGCTTGGACGATGAAAATTTGGCTATTCGAGCCATGCAGGAGGGAGCACAGGATTACTTGGTTAAAGGGCAAGTAAATGGTGACTTGCTAGTGCGTTGCATGCGCTACGCAATTGAGCGACAACGGGTAGAAGAAGCATTACGCCAAAGCGAGGAGAGATTTCGAGTAGCACTCAAAAACTCTCCCATTGTTGTTTTTAACCAAGACAAAGAGTTACGGTATACCTGGGTTTATAACTCCTCTCCAGGCTTTATTAGTGAAGAAATTTTGGGTAAACGGGACTCAGATTTCATTGCCGCTAGCCATGCCCAACTGCTTTTGGATATCAAACAACGCGTCATCGCCACTGGAATAGGAACACGAGAAGAAGTATCGATTCATACTGCCCAAGGTACGCGATATTATGATTTGACAGTGGAGCCATTGCGGAATGAAGCACAAGAGGTAGTGGGCATCACCTGCGCCAGTATTGATATTAGCGATCGCAAACTTGCCGAAGAAAAAATCCGCGAACAAGCTGCATTATTGGATGTAACTACAGACGCAATTCTTGTGCAAGATTTAGATAATCGCATTATATTCTGGAACAAAGGCGCAGAAAATCTCTACGGTTGGCGTCCCCAAGAAGCTTACGGCAAAAAAGTAATCGAACTTTTATATATTGATGAACCTCCGCCGGAGGTAGAAACGGCACTTTTGACAGTTATTAGTAAAGGTCAATGGCAGGGCGAGTTAACAAGAGTAACTAAAAGTGGCAGAGAAGTTTTGGTTGCCAGCCGTTGGGCTTTAGTCTGCAAAGAAGACGGTACGCCGACATCTATTCTTACTGTTGATACCGACATTACCGAGAAAAAACAGCTAGAAACGCAATTATTTCGCGCTCAACGCCTAGAAAGTATTGGCACTTTAGCAAGCGGTATTGCCCACGACCTTAACAATATCCTGACTCCGATTCTAGCTGTAGCGCAACTGCTGCCACTCAAATTCCCCGATATTTACTCGTCGGAACATCAACATCTACTGGAAATACTCGAAGACAGCGCCAAACGGGGAGCAGATCTCGTCAAGCAGGTTTTGTCATTCGCACGGGGAGTGGAAGGCAAGCGCATAACTTTACAAGTCAGGCACTTGATCCGAGAAGTTGTCAAGATTGTCAGAGAGACTTTCCCCAAATCCATTGAAGTCTCTATGGATGTACCGAAAAACTTATGGACAGTTTATGGAGATAGTACGCAACTGCACCAGGTGCTGATGAATCTTTGCGTTAATGCCCGTGATGCCATGCCTGATGGCGGCACTTTGACTATTTCTGCCGAAAATCTGTTGATTGATCAAAATTATGCTCGCATGAACTTGGAAGCCAAAGTCGGGCCGTACACAGTCATTACGATCGCAGATACTGGAGTTGGTATACCCCCAGAAATTTTAGAGAGAATTTTTGAGCCATTCTTCACCACAAAAGAAGCAGGCAAAGGCACGGGGCTGGGGCTTTCTACAGTGATTGGCATTGTCAAAAGCCACGGTGGTTTTATCAATGTGTACAGTGAGATAGAACGCGGCACTAGCTTTAAAGTATACTTGCCAGCAGTGCAGGGAACAGAAACAGAACCCACACAACAATTAGAACCGCTGGCAGGCAAGGGAGAATTGATTTTGGTTGTGGATGATGAACCTGCCATTCAAGAAATTACCAGGGCATCATTAGAGACTCATAACTACAACACACTGATTGCTAGTGATGGCATTGAAGCGATCGCCCTATACGCCCAAAACCGAAATAAAATCAGTGCTGTACTGATGGATATGATGCTCCCGTCGCTAGATGGTTTAACTGCTATCCGTACCTTGCAAAAAATCAACCCAGAAGTCAAAATTATTGCCACTAGCGGACTCATGTCTAGCAGTAAACTCACAGAAGCATCCGCTGTTGGCATCAAAACATTTTTGTCAAAACCTTACACCGTCAAAGAATTATTGCTGACTTTACAGAAAGTTCTTAGTAGTTAGTGGTTGGTGGTTGGTGGTTAGTAGGGGCGGGTTTGAATAGATATCTCGTCTTTGGAAGCTCAAAAGTTTGATAGCTAAACCCGCCCGTACAGTGGTTGGTGGTTGGTTATTTCCAATGCCCAATGACCAATGATATCGATTCCGGCTGCATCGGAATGATATGCTAGCTTTAAGAGTCTCAAGGGTGCGAAGTAAGAAGTTATGCCTAAACGCCTAAATTTAGAGCCTCATCAAAGCGTGGAAGAATTGTT